>JBGSSZ010000201.1:0-8197 GCA_041736785.1 Limnoglobus sp. | reverse complement strand
GCAGCGGATTCGTGATACACTCTGTCATCGCGACGGTTCCTGGATTGGGACGAGGCTTGGCGTTGCAACCTCCTCTTGTACCAACACTTGAACCGTCGCGCTATTCTGTTCGCTCAAACCATGTGAAATATCCGGGCTAGCTCCACCACTGCCGACGGCGAGTCATGATGTTGCTAGAGACGACGAGATCGGACACCGCGACCGTACCAATGATCCGTCCGTCGGGGCTCGTCAGCCGATTGTTGGCCAATCACATTCTCTGTGCGGAGCGCTGGGACTCGCTCTCCGAACAGTCGCGAGCGGAGCTCTCCTCCGCACCCGACGATGAAGCCCTGCTGCTGGGACTCGTCGGCATGAAGCAACTGACGCCGTATCAGTTCGGCCGCATCCGCGCGAATGAGTGTCACCTGCTCGTGCTCGGCAACTATCGCCTGCTGGAGAAGATCGGCACTGGCGGGATGGGGACCGTCTTTCGAGCAGAACACAAGAAGCTGCGGCAACACGTGGCGCTGAAAGCCCTGTTCCTGACGTCGGATCACAATCGTCGAGCCCTCGATCGCTTCTTTCTGGAAGTGCAGACCGTCACGCAGTTGAAGCATCCGAACATCGTTGCCGCGATCGATGCCGGCGAGCAGCCGGGCGTCGGCCCGCAGGGTGCTCCGGTGCCGTATCTGGTCATGGAGCATGTCGAAGGCACGAACCTGGAAGACCTCGTTGCGCGTGACGGGCCGATGCCGGTGGATCGCGCGTGCTTGATCGCGTATCAAATCGCCGACGCTTTAACGGAGGCACACCGCAAGGATCTGGTGCATCGCGACATCAAGCCCGGCAACGTCATCGTCACATCCAACGGCACAGCGAAGCTACTCGATTTCGGAGTCGCCCGCATCCCGCTGCGGGATGGCCGTCTGACGAAGCACGGAGCCCAGCTCGGCACGATCGGTTACGTGTCCCCGGAGCAGTTTCGAAATCCCCGCGATGTGGATGGCCGTGCGGATGTGTTCGGGCTTGGTGCGACGCTGTTCTTTATGCTGACGGGCCTCGATCCGTTTGAGCCGCCGGTGGGGTCCGCCGGCGCGCTCAAGCCGCCAGCAGTCCGGGGCGTGCGTGCGGATCTCAGCCCGTCTCTCGATGCGATGCTCTGTCGGATGATGGCGTTGGCTGTGGATGAGCGCATCGCTTCGGCCGACGACGCCATGCGCGAGCTCCTGCCATACATCCGCACCATCGCACGCGGCGAAGTGCGGGCGTCGCCCAGCGACAGCGCGGTACACACCGCCTGCATCGCTGCCGAGGATGAGCCCGTTGCCACCACCGGGCTGCGGATTCTCGTCGTCGACGATCAGCCCGACATCCGTCGCGTCTGCAAGATCGCTCTGACGTCGGAAGGAGCTCAGGTCGATGAAGCCGGCACTGGCCCGGATGCCATCGAGCGACTGGAAACTCAGGCCTACGATCTGGTGCTCCTCGATGTCGATCTTCCCGGCTGCAGCGGCGAGACGGTGCTGAAGAAGCTGAGGCAGATGCCGCAGGAGCCGTTTCAAAAAGTGATCATGCTCTCCGGGCGGAACAGCGGCGACGATCTTGCCCGACTGCTCGCCAGCGGTGCCGACGACTTTCTCACCAAACCTTTCAGCCTGGTGCAGATGCGGGCTCGGGCTCGGGCTGCCTTGAAGCTGAAAGACGCACAGGATCGCTCCGAGCTCCTGAGCCGACACCTCATGACGCTGAATGGCGAACTCGAAAAGAGCGTCAGCCATCGCGACGGGGAACTGATCCATGCCCGCGGCGCGTTGGTGCTGGCGTTGGCCAAGCTCGTGGAGCAGCGTTCGGCCGAGACGGGTCCGCACCTGATCCGCTTACAGAAGTATGTGCGAGTACTCGCTGAGACGGCCGCCCGCATGCCGGGCTACTCACAGCGGCTCGATGCCGTGTTCATTCAGACGCTGGAGGATTGTGCCCCGCTGCACGACATCGGCAAGGTTGCCATTCCCGATCGCATTTTGAACAAGCCCGGCCGGCTCACCGACGACGAGCACCGCGAGATGGGGCATCACACGCTTGCGGCCGCTGAAACACTTCGTCAGGTCGCTGACACGTACGAGTTTGCAACCGGATTCCTGCACATGGCGATCGATATTGCCCGCCACCATCACGAGCACTGGGACGGCACTGGTTACCCCGATCAACTCGCCGGTGAAGACATCCCGCTCGCAGCACGGCTCATCGCCATCTGCGACGTCTACGACGCCCTCCGCTCCCGCCGCGTCTACAAGCCCTCGCTCTCACACAACATGGCCATCCTGACCATGTGCGAAGGCTCGCCCGGTCACTTCGATCCCGGTCTGCTCGCCGTTTTCCGGCAGTGCTGCTCGAAGTTCGACGCCATCTTCACCGAAAACAGCGACTGATTCCGTATCCTGAGAGCAGACGATCTTCGAGGTTTGCAATGCTCCGCCGTGATTTCGTCCGTGACTACATGATGATTCCCCCTGGCACTGGTGAGCCGGGAGTCGCGAATATGATCGTCGAGATTCCCAAGGGTCGCCGAACCAAGTTTGAAGTGGACAAGGTCACCGGCCTGATCAAGATGGACCGCTATCTCTACAGCTCCAGCGTCTACCCCGGCGACTACGGCTTCATACCGCAGACGCTCGCCGAGGATGGCGATCCGTCCGACATCCTCGTCATGGTCAATGAGCCGACCTTCAGCGGCTGCCTCATCGAAGCCCGCGTGGTGGGCATCTTCAAGATGCGCGACAAGGGGCAGAACGATTACAAACTGCTGGCCGTCCCGAACAAGGACCCGCTCTTCGCCGATATGAAAACGCTGGAAAACGTACCGGCACATTACCTCCGCGAGGTGGAGCACTTCTTCAGCACCTACAAACAACTCGAAGGCGTTGAGATTGAGCCCCTCGGCTGGGCATCCGCCGATATCGGAGCCATCGAGGTGAGAGCGTCTATCGACCGCTTCCGGCAGACACTTGGGAATTTCTAGCGGATAATCGCCCTGCCCGTGCCGCCGACCGTGAACTTGTAGGTCAGCGTCCACGACTTGGTCTCACCCGGCGGCAGATCGATCGCGATATACGGCTCCGGGCAGATCGTCTCCTTCATACCCCAGATTAGAAACTTCGACACCGGCTCCGTGCCGCTGACGTGCATCGTCACACGCGACGACTGATGGTGAATTGAAAACGCATGGTGATTCGCGTCGCTGCCCCAGCCTTCGAGCTCCGCATAGATGGAGCCTTTGTCCAGCGGGCTCTTGAATCGTAGAGCCGCTCCGTCAAGTGCGATCACTTCCGCGAAACGCTCCTGCGGCTTGGGAGCCGTGATGGGGAACGGAAAGATAACCGAGTAGTTGGGCCCGATCGCGTCAGAATCAATGTTGTAGAAGTTGTGGTTGTACCAGTCGGTGACGATGCGCTGGGTGCCGACGTTCTTCAGTTCGTGATGGATGGTGAATCCGGCCGTGCTGTCGAGGAGATCGATGGTCTTGGTGTATTTGTAACCGTAGCCGGCGTCGGTCAACAGGCCCTGCGCGAAGCAGATTTCGTCGTCGCCGCGCGTGATTTCCCAAAGGCCGGGATGACGGATTTTGTAATTGGTCGCATAGTTGTAAGGTTTGTCGTTGGGTTTCACGAGCGTACCGACGCCGAGCTTGAGAAAGATTTCGCCCGGCTTGGCGGCGTCGTAGCCGAGCGGGATGCGGAATTCCTCGCTGGGGCCGGTGATGTCGTCGTGGTTGGCCGGATTGTGGGTGCCCTTCCATTTGCCGAACATCGTGTGCGTGTTGTATTTGACATCGCGGATGACGCCGGACCAATCGAAGCGGCTGCCGTGGTAGAAGCCGATCTTGGCATCGGGGGTCATCACGGTCATTTCGAGGTGGGCATTGCGGACCCGCGTGGACGGCGGGTCTGCGGCTGACAGCGTGGCAGAGACCGCCAGCAATGCAAGGATGCGGACCATGATGAGCCCCAGGGTCGTTTTGTGCATCGTATCCCACGACAGTTGAGGTTGCCAGCGAAACCCGCTTCGTGTTAGGTTCGCGGTCTGCCCTGGGGACTTGCGCGATGACGAGTGAACAGCTTTTACCGCCGGCCGAGATGATCGACTACGTCGGCAGTGGATCGAATCTCGAGACGTTTCAAAACATCGGCGCGCACTTTCTCGAGCAGTTCACCACGCTCGGCGGACTCAAACCCAACCATCGCGTGCTCGACGTCGGCTGCGGCATCGGACGCATGGCCATCCCGCTGACCAGCTTCCTCAGTAAAGCAGGCAGCTACGACGGCTTCGACATCGTGCCCAAAGGCATCGAGTGGTGTCAGCAGAACATCACGCCCAGGCACCCGAACTTCCGCTTCCAACTCGCTGACATCTGGAACGATTTCTACAATCCGACCGGGAAGTACCGGGCCCGTGCGTACCGCTTTCCGTTCCCGAGTCGGACCTTCGACTTCGCGTATCTGACGTCGGTCTTCACACACATGCTGCCGCGCGATCTGGAATGCTATCTGTCGGAAGTGTCGCGGGTGCTGAAGCCGGGCGGTCGCTGCCTGATCACTTTCTTCCTGCACAGCCCCGAAGTGGCCGCCAACATCCGCAGCGGAACGTGTGCATTCAAGCTGCCATATCGCGTCGGCAAGCCGCATCAGCCGATCGGCAGCGATCCTGAATACGGCGACTGCTCTACGGAGACGGAAACGGAGCTTGAGCGGGTGGTGGCTTACGACGAGCGCTGGGTCTACGATCAGTTCGCAGTGCGGGGGCTGAGCGTCGACAAACCGCCAACTTATGGCCTGTGGTCCGGTCGCGTTGGGCCGAGCTTTCAGGACATACTCGTGGCGACGAAGACTGGCGTGCCGTCACTCGGTCAGCGGATGAATGGCCTGCTGCGGCTCACGCCGCTCCGCGAAATCGCCTGGCGATCGCTGCGGAAGCCCACCATGGCACCTCATGCCGGCTGATGGACATGCAGCGTGATGCCATTCAGCATGTCTTTCACACGCTCGCGATACTCCGCCATGTGCGGGGACGCGAGGTGTGCTTTGAGTGCATCGAGATCGGACCACTTTTCAATCACGATGGCGACATCGTCGCGGATGGGTGGCTGCACCGGTAGCCCGGTGGCGACGTCGAACGCGGCTGCGTACTCGATGCAGCCCACTTCCGCTTTCACCTTCGGCAGCACCTTCTGAAACTCCGCAAGCCAGGCCTGCCGCTGACCTTCGAGAAGTTTGATGGTGGCAATGACGTGGATCATGGTGGCGTCCGTGAGGGATGCCACTGTTTTAGAAAACGACGGTCACCGCGGGCGGAAAACCCCCGCGGTGTTGCCGGATGAATGCGGCTCATCCTCGAACTGCAATGCGCCGCGGCTTCACGGCTTCCGTTTTGGGCAGATGCAGAGTGAGGACCCCGTGCTTCATCTCGGCTTCGATGCGATCACTGGCCACGCCTTCGCCAAGTCGGAAGCTGCGGGAGAAGCTTGAAATCGAGCGATTCCACGGTGCAGATTCGCACTCGCCATGACACGCGGATCGGCGACCGTGCAATGTCAGTTCGCCATCCTCATAGCGGATATCGATATCGTCAGGCTGCACACCCGGCAGATCAGCCTGCACCACATACTCGTCGTCACGTTCGTAGACGTCTGCGCGAGCCGTGACTGTGCGCCTTGTGCCTTCCACCTGACGTTCCATGGTTTGTAATGCTGTCTGGGACATTGTGATTCTCCTTAGGTGACTGAGTTCATGATTTCACAACGATCTTCCGCGGTTTGGCAGCTTCGCTCTTGGGTAGCGTGAGCTTCAGCACGCCATTCTCATAGCGGGCTTCGACCTGATCCGCGTCGACCAGTGATGGCAGCGTCACGCTACGACTGAAACTGCCGCGCGGACGCTCCTGACGCAGCCACGAGGCTCCCTGCGGATCCTCAATCTGGCGCTCGCCGGTGATCTTGAGTTCCGTGCCATCGGACACGGTGATCTCCAGGCACGCTGGGTCGATGCCGGGCAGATCAGTCTCGGCATAAAATGCATGCTCGTCTGACCAGAGATTGATGGCTGGCCCCGTTCTGATGCTGTCATTGAGCAGACGTGCGAAGTGATCCTGAATACGATTCGCTTCGCCAAAAAACTGAGCAAATGGATCGCGCTGTGCCCTCACCATGATGACCTCCAAAAAGAGTAGTTGATTAACCTCCACGGCATATTGAGGTTTTTGCAGGACGAAATGGACATATACAACCTGCGTGCCAATTCATGGTCAGGAACGCATCACTGACGGAAGTGCTTGCAAATGAGATAGTTTCGTAATTCAAGAGAAACAGCGTGGAAAACCGTCACTGACAAAATGTCGTAACACGACACTACTTCCCCGGCGGGAGCAGTTCCGGAGCAGTCACGCTGGGCAGGGGAATGACGGGTTTGGTCGACGGCGCGATGGTCGAGGGCCGATCGCTGATGAGTGGAGCCGCGGAGCCGCTGCCGCGGATGTTGTCGATGGTGGCCGACGGTTTGTCGAGATCGACAATGACCGCCTGCTCGTAGGTGTGTTCGCCGACATTGGTCGCCTTGTCCGTCGCCCGGGCCCGCACGTAGAGCTTGAACATCGTTTTGTCCGAGACTTCCCACACATAGCGCCGCGAGTTCGGGATCTTCTCCGCGATCGACGTCCACGTCAGCGCATCCTTGCTGCTGGCGTATTCGAGCACGATCGGATCGGGCATCAGATTGCGGTCGTCGGCGTCCCATTCGATTTCGACACGCGGCCCGATCGTGCCGCCGGGGCTGACCGTCACCGTGCGGATCTTCACGTTCGGCTTCACGGTATCGACTTCCACCAGATGCTGCGGCGGAGTGCTCGCACGCGGATCGGCCTCGCGCCGGCCCACGCCGCTCTCGGGGATCACGATGAAGCCGTAGCGGCCATCCTTCGGAGCCACGTAAGCAATCTCCACCGTGGTGTCCGCGGCGTCGAACTTGATGTCGCAGGGCTGCGTCTTCTCAAGCTTCCACTCACCGTTGCTGCCTGCGGAGAGATCCTTCACGTACAGATGCACCTTGCTGATCCCGGAGCGGGTGACGTGCGTGAGCTTGGTGCGGACCTGCAGATCGCGGCGATTCATATATGCGATCTGCGCCTGCGAATTCGGGAAGGTGTCGAGATCGCGGCCCGGACCGCTTTCGTTGCGGAGCGGCATCGCATCGAGTTCGCGCCGGCCACCACTGGCATCGGGCAGCCGCACGATCCGCGACGTCGCCTCGTGCCCGGCTTTGTCTTTGGCCGTCAGACGCACTTCGAGCGTGCGTTTGTCGTTGGCGAGGCTGGCCCAGTTGTACTCGTCGCGAGCGCCGAACGCCTTGGTCTTCACTTCGTACCAGCGAGAGTCGCTGTCAAGCCAGCGGCATTCAAGCCGGATGCTTGACGATTCCAGGTTTTCATCGCTGACGTTCCACTGCACACCGGTGCGGCCGAGTGTGGAGAGCGTGACGCTGGGCGTACGCGTGTCGAAGATCACTTTGAATTCGCCGCGGAGCTTTTCCTCGCTGGGAGCGACGGTGCCGTCGCCGTAGACGAGTTGCACAGCGAACTCTTCCGCACCGTCGCCGCGAGCGGTGTACTGAAAGCCCGGCTTGCGGTTCGGGATGTCCTGCAGGCGATCGATCGGCAATTCGCTGACACGCTCGAAGCGGCCATTGGCCCCCGCGACATAGAGTCGGAGCTTCGTTGGCTTGGGAGTCAGATTCAGCACCGCTTCCGGCACCGGAAAGCCAATATCAAGCTGCGGCCAGTATTTGGGCGACTGCGCCCCCAGCGGAGCCGCGAGCAGCCCGATCGCCAACATGGCACTCCGCATGGCTGCCCCCGGAAAAACAATACGAACACGCATCGGAGAGTATCGACCGTTTCGCCCAGCAGAGTTGAAGGAATTACAAAACCCCTCGTAACATAGCTGTATGAAAGCGGAAATCATCTCGATCGGCAGCGAACTCACCAGCGGGCAGAACCTCGACACCAACTGTCGCTGGCTGAGCCTCCGTCTTGGCGAGCTTGGCATTGCAGTCGCCTACCACACTACCATCAGCGATGACCTGACCGACAATCTTGCCGCGATCCGCGCTGCCGGCGAGCGCGCCGAGCTTGTGCTCCTGAGTGGCGGCCTCGGCCCGACGCAGGACGA
>JBGSSZ010000179.1:0-6282 GCA_041736785.1 Limnoglobus sp. | reverse complement strand
CACTCGTGAGACAATGGCCACCCGGGAAGCCGAGCAGCGGTTGCAGCAAGCGAAAACGGTGAAGTATCAGGCCGAGCAGCAGGCCCAGAGCTACCGCAACGACAAGCTCACGACCGCAAAAGCCGATGCGGAGTCGTTTGTGAAACGGCTTGCACAATATCGCACGGCCCAGGCGACCAACCCCGCCGCGCTAGCCGCGATCTGGTGGGACGAGATGGGCCGCACGCTCTTGAGTTTGCGAGGCCGCGGCCGCCTCGATGTGCTGGATGCCTATATTGGCAAGGACGGCTTGGACATCACGCAGTTCCTGCCACCGAAAAAGCCCTGAGGACCGACCATGAAAATCGCCATCGCCTCGGACCATGCCGGCTACGACCTGAAGGCCGCACTTATGCAGGAACTCGCCGCCAGCGGGCATGAGTTTCTTGATCTCGGCACCGACTCGGCCACGAAATCGGTCGACTATCCCGATTTCGCCGTCGCCATGGGTGTCGCCCTGATGAAGGGCCAGGCCGAGCGCGGCATCCTCATCTGCGGCTCCGGTGTCGGTGCCTCCGTGGCAGCCAACAAAATCCCCGGCGTGCGGGCCGGACTCTGCCACGACCACTACTCCGCCGGCCAGGGCGTCGAGCACGACGATATGAACGTCCTCGTCATGGGCGGCCGCGTCATCGGCATCGCCACCGCGCGGGATCTCGTGAGTGCGTTTCTCGCCGCCAAATTCACCAACGAAGAACGCCACGTGCGGCGGCTGGACAAGGTGAAAGCGATCGAGGCGAATCCGCCGAAGGCGTGAAACTATGCAAACGCAGGATCGCCTGATCGTCGAATGCTTTATCCGCAAAGATGACTTCGTAACAATGCAGATTGCATTTCATGAACATCTTGGCGCAGTGAAAGCGCTCCGTAAGTGGCATTTGAGAGTTTTCACATTCCTGGCGGTGGTGACAGTTTCCGCTTTTCTCATAACCAATTTTGATCACCTTGGGGAATTGAGCCGATATGGCTTCATTGTTGTGCTCGTTATCTGGCAGACTGGGCTTTTTTTATCCATAATGGTGAATTTGAAATCATCGTACGCTAAACAACTCAGAGATGCATATTCTGCTGCCGAATTTGAACGGATTCATGGTCATCGGCAGTACAGCCTGTGCTCAGAAGCTATTACTGTGACTGTGGATGCTGCCAAAACAGTCTACAATCTGCGAGATGTGTCCGCAGTGCGCATCATAACAGACAGTATCATCTATATCGAGCATCCTTGGTTTGGCATTTTGATACCACCCATGGCGTTTGAAGACCGAGATGGCGTGAATCGATTTGCCGAACTGATTCGGCAGCGCGCTCTTGCCGCCGGGAGCCAACTGGACCCCTCGATGCCGCTTGAACAGAAAGGCTAAACGTTGCCCCATCTCCTGGTCAAAAGCGGTCCTGACGCCGGGCGGCGGTTTTCGCTCGCGGAGAGCGTCATCTCCGTCGGGCGGCACTCCTCCAACGCCATCTCCCTCGCCGACGACCGCGTCTCGCGGCAGCACCTCGAAATCCGCAACACGCCCGCCGGGTTCCGCGTCTCCGACCTCGAAAGCGGCAACGGTACACTCGTCAACGGACGCAGCATCACCGACCACGACCTCGCCGACGGGGACGAGATCACCATCGGCGACACAGTGTTCATCTTTCACGACGAAGCCACCCGCTTCCGCTCCAGCATCGTGCGGACGGTGCCCGAGTCCGCTGGGCCGCAGATCCTCGCCAACCTCGGCGTGCTCTACGAAGCCGCGACGGTGGTGAGCCAGATTCTCGATGTCGATGAGCTGCTCGGCCGCATTCTCGATCTGGTGATGACCGCGACCCACGCCGACCACGCGGCCGCACTACTGAACGACACCGGCACCGGGGAACTGATGCCGCAGGTCGTGCGCTCGAGCACGGAGGCGGATTTCGCCTTCAGCCGCACGATCGTCGATTATGTCACCCGCGAGCGTCAGGGGGTGCTGGCCACCGATGCCGCGACCGATGCCCGCTTCGCTGGCGGGGAAAGCATCGCACGGCACTCGCTGCGTGAGGTCATTTGCGTGCCGATGCGCGGCCGACACGACACCGTCGGCGTCATCTTCCTCGACAAACTCTCCAGCCAAGCGAAGTTCACCGGCGACCACCTGAACCTCGCTGTCGCCCTCGCCCACCAGGCCGCACTCGCGATCGAAGAGACCCGCTACCATCGCAAACTGCTCAATGCCGAACGCCTCGCCGCCGTGGGGCAGACCATCGCCGGGATGTCGCACCACATCAAGAACATCATGCAGGGCGTCCGCTTCGGCGGGGACATGATCCGCACCGGCATCAGCGGCGACGACCGCGAACTGATCGCCAAAGGCTGGAAGCTCGTCGAGAAAAACCAGGGCCGCATCGACGCACTCATCATGGACATGCTCAGCTACTCCAAGGAGCGCGAGCCGGACAAGGAACCCGCCGACCTTGCGAAGGTCATCGACGACGTCCTCGAACTTCTGCGGCCGCGAATGACCGAGCGGGGCGTGGGGCTTTCCACTGAGGTCGCGAGTGCCATCATTGACTGCGACGCCGACTCGATCCACGCGGCGATTCTCAATCTCGTCGGCAATGCACTCGATGCCCTGGAGGGTCAGGAGTCCGCCCGGCTCAGGATCGCTCTGGAGCGAGAGCCCGACGCGGTGCTGATCGTGGTCGACGACAACGGCCCCGGCATCCCCGCCGAGCAACGCGAGGCGATCTTCGAGCCCTTCATCAGCAGCAAGGGCTCGCGCGGCACCGGGCTCGGTCTGCCGGTGAGCCGCAAGATCCTCCGCGAACATGGTGGCGATCTCGTCGCCCATGATTCACCGCTCGGCGGCGCGCGATTCGTCCTGCGGCTTCCTACAACAATCGCATGACCCACGATTATCTCTGCCTCACGCTGCGGTCCCGGCCCGGCGAACCGGAAGACAACTTCAGAGCGCGGATCACCGCGTTCTGGACCCACATGCTCCGCAGTCGGCCCGACGACTACGAGAAGGTCTACGCCGAGGCGACCAAGTTTGAATCGGATGGCGACACCGTCACGCGGCAGTACCTGGTGGAAGCCGAGGTGATTGAGTTACTGACAGGCGAATTGAATTCGCACGACCTGGCTCATGCTCCGGTCGATGAGGATGATTTGTATTCGAAATATGAGGCCGCCCCGCCGGACTGGTTCTGGATCGAGCATTAGAGCTCGCCGCCGATACTACGCTCCAATACAGTTGTACGCGTCTCTTTTTCCTGCACACCCTTTCTGCTCAAAAGGAGTGTCTCATGTGTCCACGCTTGTTTCTGACCCTACTTTTCGCAGCCATGCTTGCGACACCAGCGTCGTCTCAGACGACTCCATTCCCGCTGGTGCTATCGGGTATGACAGCACCATCGGGAGGCACTTACCAAAACTTTAGCAGACCGGTAATCGATGACGCCGGGCGGGTCTCGTTCATTTCCACTCTGACCGGCGGCGCAGCTGCCAGCGGTATCTTCACCGTAGACGGCACTGCGGGTACTATCGCACTCGCCGGTGATGCTGCCCCAGGAGGCGGGACGATCAATATCTTCGCCGATTTCAGGCTCACGTCTAGCGGCCCTGGCCAGCTTTTGTTTCAGGCCAACACAACCGGAGGATCGTCGACCGGCGGGTTTTTTATTGCATCGCAGGCCGGCACGGAAGTGGCCTTTCTGAGAGGTGACGCCGCCCCCGGTGTTGGTGGTGGGACTATTGGAAGCACGCCGGGGCCCGTGATAAATGACTCCGGGCAAGTTGCATTCAGCGCGACTGTCGAGATCTCGTCATCCGTATTGGGCCGTGGGATTTTCCGCACGACGGGGGGAGTGACCGAGGCAGTCGCCCGAACGGGGGACGCGGCCCCAGGCGGAGGGATTTTCGGCGAGATGAGTGTCCCACCGACGCTGAACAATGCCGGCTTGATAGCGTTTCATGCGGACACAGACGGGCCGGGATCAAGCGGCATTTTCGTCGGCGTGCCAGGGGCAGTCACGCAGGTGGCACGTCGCTTGGATTTGGCACCGGGATCTAGCGGCGCGACGTTCGCGAACTTTAGCGGCCCATCAGTCAACGATGCCGGTCAGGTTGCTTTCGCTTCCAACCTCTTAACGAACGGAATTACCAGCAGGCCAAATGCCGGTATTTTTACTGGGAATCCCGGAAATCTGCACGCCGTCGCGCTCCAAGGTACTGCTTCACCTACAGGGGCAGCATACACCTTTTTCCCCGAAAGTCCCATTATCAACAGCACGGGCCGTGTGACTTTTACTGCGGGCTTGAGTGATGCACAACACGATGCTGGCATTTTTACGGGAGCGGCTGGGGCAGTACAGACGGTTGCCCTTCGCAATGCGGCTGCTCCCGGTGGCGGTTTTTTTACGAATATCCTTAGCATAGCGAGCACAAATGTGGCGGGTCAAGTGGCATTCATTTCGCCGCTCAGCGGTGCTGGATTCAATCCATCAATCGATGTAGGCCTCTATGTCTGGTCAGACGGCAACCTGGTCAAAATCGTGAGTAGCGGCGATGTCATCGACGTCGATCCGACCGCCGGAGTCGACCTACGTACCGTGTTGTCTATAGGCGTAGAAAATGGGTTCAATAACGTGGGCCTCGGCGGTGAAGACGGCCGAGGCATCTCGTTCAATGACAACGGTCAACTGACATATCGGCTCGGATTCACAGATGGTTCACAAGGAATCTTAACGTCGCACGTCGTGCCAGTCCCGGAGCCGTCGTGCATGCTTATGCTTGCGTGCGTCGGCCTAGCCAGCCGAAGCCTCCGCCGGCGTGTCGCCAGTCTGGCTTGATCGCAATGACCGGGACCAAAGCCAACGAGCGAGGACAGGCATGTGCCTGTCCTCGCTTGTTGCTCCTGTCCTTCATTGAATCAATTACGCTTTGCTGCGGCGCCAGCCAAAAATACCCAGCGCGGCAAGGCTGACAACGGCGATCGACGTCGGCTCCGGGACGGCGAACAGTCTCACCTCGGCGAACTGCATCGAATCTGCATTGGCCACGTCAGCCTTGTTGTCAGTGAAGATGAGCTTGTACGACGTATAGGACGTAACATTCAGGAATTCGACGATCGGGCCATCGACGCCGCGCTGATCGTTGCCAATGTTGGGATCGCCCGGCAGGTTCAGGGCACCGCTGGAGATCAAGCTCCACATTTCGGCGTTACCATCGGAATTCTCGACACTGGTGATGGCGTCGTTGGTGCCGTAAAGCTCATAGGTCCCCGGATCGCGGCCGGGTGCATCGTTAGCAGTGGTGAGTTGCAAGCCGCCGACGATCGTTGCCCCGGCAACCGGTGTGATGATCAGGCCCGTGCCTTCGCGGCCGAAGTTCAGGTACTTGGTGCCGCTGTTGCCATCGATGGCGTTCCGCGGCCCCTCGAGGGGTGGAAATGCACTGTCGTGCTGGTCGATGGCGACCACAGAAGTGGGGTTCAGTGCGACATTGGTCCCTCCACCAGCGGGCGAGTTGAACATCTGGATTTCGTTGATCTGGATGCCGTTCGGGTTGCTTGGCTGATTCGCAAGGGCATTGCCCAGACGCAGAGCTGGGAACACGATTTTGTACGATGAATAGGCGGTTGCGTTCGTGACATCGACCGGTGCCACGGTCGTGTTGCGAGCGGTTGCGTCGAGGTCGCGAGTTGCGAATCCGGTGTTGCCCGAGCTGATGAACGTCCAGGAATCTTCGAGGCCGGTGCCGTTGTTGACCGTTGTGATCACATCGTTGGTGCCAAAGATCTGGAAAGTGACCGGGTCGCGATTCTGGGAGTCGTTGGCGCTTGAGAACTGCAGGCTTTGCACGGTCGCCGGGCCACCGCTGGCCGTGAAGATCAGGCCGCCGAACTCGCGGGCACCGGAGAACCACTTCGAGCTCGTCGTGTTGCCGTCAAAAACGGCTTGCGGACCCTCACCACCCACGTTCGTATTTCCGACCCGGTTGCGGTTGTTGTCGATTCCGATGATGAAGTCGGACGAGGAAAGGACATTTTGAGCCCTCACGTCAGACGCCACAAGGGCTACAGCCACTGCTGCGAATAAGAGAGATTGAACGCGCATGATTCCCATCCAAGGCTAGACCTCAATCAAGCGAAGCCACCTGTCGCTGATACGAGAGGCGAACGAATCAACTCGAAATCTCTTTGGCTTTCTGCGGTATTGGATGAAGGTGCTTGTCGAGCTTCATCACCTGCCGAAAGGATTTCGAGTGAACGCCAA
>JBGSSZ010000175.1:0-3912 GCA_041736785.1 Limnoglobus sp. | reverse complement strand
GTTTCACTCGAAATCCTCGGTTGGGTCTGGGCGAGTGGCATGCGTCTACATCCACAAACCCAAGATACCGCCGAGGATTTCGAGCTTTTGGCGGATCAGTCCAACAAATCTCGCTGAGGTCACGCTTGGTTAAGGCCTAGTTGACTGCTGCACCACCGTCAGCGAAATCCTCCACCAGATCGCCCTGCACGCCCTTTCGACACGGGTGAAGCTGGTTCCTTCGAGCGAGGCGCTGTGATCTTCCATTCTGGTTGTGGGTCACGCCGGAACCAGCCCTTGCACGATCAGCCGCCCCGCTTCGCCGCCTCCAACGAGTACGTCGGATCGGCCTCGTCCCACGTCACGTCACCGGACGGGCCGTAAATGGCCGGGACGTGTTGCCCGGCCAGCCGCAGCCACGTCTGCACCTGGGTCCGGTGGTGGCAGGTGTGCAGCACCCGCCGCCAGAACACCCATATCCGTTCCCGCCGCAAGCCGCCGAAGAAGTCCCGCTGTTCCAGCCACCACGATGTCGTCCCGGCGGCAAGTTGCGGAAGCCTTTCCTTCACGAGCCAGAGGTACTTGTCGATGTAGGCTTGCACGGTCGGCTTTTCGCCGGACGGCAGGAGTTCGTCGACGGGCGGCTCCTCCGTGCCGACGAACTGACCGAAGAATCGCCGCTCCGACAATAGCTGATGCAAGAGAATGGTTAGGATCGGATTCGTCTTCTCGTGCGGCTTGAAGTCGAGCAAGCCATCCGGGACGGCCCGCCACACGCTCACCGTCTTGTTCGCTTCGCTGGCGTAGGTGGTGACGACGTGCCGAAAGACCGGCTCGACGGCCCTCGGAATCTCGGCGTCGGGGATGGCGATGAAGTCGTAGTTCATGGCTGTGGTTCCTTCGTCGCTTGCCGAAGTTGTTCTTCGAGTTCGGCGATTCTCCCCTGCAACTGTTCGATGACGGGGGCGATCTGGCTCTGTGAAAATCGCTTGTGAATGTGCTGGGGGCAGTTGATGTCCCAAGCGTCGATGCTGAAAACGATGGCCCGCTCCACCTTGCCGGGATATTCCCGATCACGGAGTTGATCGAGCAGATTGGCGTCGTCCTCGACGACCCTGGCCGTTCCCCACACCTTGACCCGTCTGCTGTTGGCGTAGTCCATCAGGAAGATGAACGCCTTCGAGTTCTCGGAGAGGTTGCCGAGTGTGATGTATTGACGGTTGCCCCCGAAGTCGGCGAAGGCGAGGGTCTTCTCGTCCAGGACTTTCAAGAAGCCAGGACTGCCGCCCCGGTACTGGATGTACGGCTGGCCGTCGGCGTTCGCCGTGCCGAAATAGAACATATCCAGCCCGGCAAGGAACTCGGCGAGGTCCGGCGTCACACGGGTCTGCCAGCCCCGCCGCTCCACCTTGGCGTAACTGGCCCGTGAGCCTTTTGCCCCCTGGATGCCTTTCACGGCGGGGGTGAAGGCCACGTCGCTGGGAAACTGTCTCATGGCTGGCTCCTGGCTTCTCGTTCCGGGGGCCAGCGAGAATTCCGCCGGCCCCCGATGGACGCCGACTCTTGTTACTTGCACCCGCCGCCAACCGAGCAGGCTTCGACCGGCTCGGCCTTCTGAAAGTCGAGTTCCGTGTCGGCCACGTTGTTGAGGAAGTTCGTGAAGCAGCCCAACACGACGCTGGCGACGATCTCCACGATCTCGGCATCGCCGTACCCGGCGTCACGGACGGCGGCGAGTTGTTGATCGCCGACCTTGCCCCGGCTCTCCAGCACGTTGTTGGCGAACGCCAGTGCCGCCTTGGTGCGACGGTCTTCGGAGTTGCGGGTGCGACCCGCAAGAACGTCGGCGGCAGACAGGCCCGCCGAAGGAGCCACGGCGCTCAGGATCGACGTGCAGTAGTCGCAGGCGTTCGTCTCGCTGGTCGTGAGCTTCACTTGGTTGTGCAGCGTCGTGCCGATCTTGGCTTCCCCCATCGCCGTGCTGAAGGCGAGAAAGCTGTCGAGAACGGCGGGCGAGTTCGCCATGACTTTGGCGGTGTTGGGAATGACGCCGAAGGCTTGCTGCACGGTTTCCAGCAGTTCTTTGGTGCGGCCTTGAGCGGTCTGCGGTTCGACGGAATGGATACGTTGCACGGTCATTTCTCCTTCATTTTCGAGGACTGGCTGAGAACCGACGTGCCGAAGTAGCTCGTCTCTTCAGATCACAGCCTTCCAACTTTCACGACTTATACAGACGGGTCTGTATATTCAGTGGCAAAATAAGAGAAGGGTTACACGCCCTTCGCTTCGGCCACCAGTTTCAAGGCTGCGTCACGGGCCACGTCCACGGCGGCGGGCGAACCCTGGATCACCGCCGTCACGATGGCCCCTTCCACGAGCAGCCCCACGGCAGGAGCGACTTTTGCAGCCCCTTTACCGACAGCTTCCTCGACCAGCCCGGCCAAGAACGCCTGGAACCGGCGCTTGTGTTCCTTCACGAACTGCGTCCCGGCGTGGGTCGGGTCGGCCAGTTCCACGGCGGCGTTCTGGAACGCACACCCCCGGAAGCCCGGACTCTCGAACCAGTCCTTGAGGGCGGCGAAGAAGGCCCGGAGCTTGTCCTTCGTCCGCTTGGCGTGCCGCTCCATCGCCGCCCCGAAGAACTCCAGAACCTTCCCCTCCCGGTACTGGAGGACGGCCAGGATCAGGTCGTCCTTCGACGGGAAGTGCTTGTAGAGACTCATCTTGGCGACTTCCGCCTCGGCGATGATCCGGTCGATGCCCACGGCCCGCACGCCCTCGGCGTAGAACAGCCGGTCGGCGGTTTCGAGGATGCGCTGGCGGGCTTCAGAAGTCTCTCGTGTGCGTCCCATGCCTGAAGTATACAGACCTGTCTGTTCTTGTCAAGTCGCAGAGGTCATTTTTGAGAATGATCGTCATTCATCGTCCTAATGACTCTTTCGGTACGCCAGCAATTGCCCCCATGCACCGGGGCCGAGCGGAGGCTTCCCCGCCCGGTAGCCTTCCGCCGCATAGCGTTCAAGCGTGGCGTGTGCTTCGTCCGTCTTGCACCCGGCCAGCTTGTCGGCGATATGCGGCGGAAGCATTTTCACCCGCACCAGGGCTTCCACCGAGGAATCCGCATTGAAGATGCCCTTCTCGAAGTCCGGGTTGCGGGCCGAGAGCGCCAGCCTCAACGAGTCCACGACTGCGGGCAGGTCGGCGTCGTCCTTCGGCATCGCCGCCGCCAGTGCCGCCAACCCTCGAACCATGATGTAGTGGTAAGCGGGCCGTGCATTGTGCGCATCGGCCCACCGGCCCTTGCGTGGCCCTTCGGTGAGTTGTCCCGGCAGAATGCCGAGGCGGGTCTTCTTCTTGGCGGCTTCGAGGTATTTCTTGTCGTCTGTGATTCGGTAGACCTCGGCCAGCAGGAACACGCTGAAGCTGTTGTAATTCCAGTTGGTCACGACCGGACGTGTTGCCGCCCAATCTGCGGCCCGGATCGCCGCTTTCTTATACTTGTCGTCCTTGGTCGCCTCGAACAACTGGACCAGAGCGACACCGGCCAACCCGTTGTCGAATTGCAGCCCGCCGTCGCTGAAGTCCTCGACCGCCCAGCCGTTCTTGACGACCTGATCGAGTTTGCCGTCCTTCGCGGCCTGCCGCATGAACCGCTCGGCGACTTCGAAGGGACGGCCTTTGCCGTTCCGCACCGCAGGAAACGGAACCACGCCGGTTCCGGCTTGGTCCTGCGACCAAACCAGGAAGTCCCCGGCGTCCGTGGCGATCTTGAGCAGCCGCTCGGCGTTGGCTTCGTTTACGGACCTCGCCGCCAAGCAGCCTTCGATGATCGTTGCCAACTCTCGTGGCAGGTGATTCGTCTTGGCCGGATCGAGGCCGACCTTCCACCATTTCTGCTTCTCGATAAATTCGATGTACGGGTCGAAGGCCGTG
>JBGSSZ010000169.1:0-22471 GCA_041736785.1 Limnoglobus sp. | reverse complement strand
GCGGTGGCGAAAAACCCCCAGTGGAGTAATTGCACTCACACCAGTCCACAGTGTCAGCAAGGGGGTCATTCCCCGCTGATGCTGTGGACTGGTTTCATTTCCACAAACTCCGGGTCTTTCGGTTTGCGGATTTCGATGAGCTTCTGAATCGCGACGTAGAACGCCGGGACGAAGAACACAGCCAGGACCGTGGATGCGATCATCCCGCCGAAGACTGCAGTGCCGAGCGCCCGGCGACTGGCCGCACCGGCGCCCGTGGCCCAGACGAGCGGTGCGACACCGAGGATGAACGCGAAGCTCGTCATGAGGATTGGCCGGAACCGCTTGGCGGCTGCTTCGAGCGCGGCTTCGCGGATCGATCGGCCCTGCAAGCGCAACTCTCGCGCAAATTCCACAATCAGAATCGCATTCTTGCTCGCCAGCGCGATGATTAGCACCATACCAATCTGCGTGTAGATGTTGTTGTCGAGCCCACGCCACTTCACCGCGGCGACCACGCCAAGCAAGCCGAGCGGCACCACCAGAATCACCGCCAGCGGCAGCAGCCAGCTTTCGTATTGAGCAGCTAACACCAAGTAGACCAGCAGCACTGCAAGGATGAAAATCATCACTGCCTCACCACTGACGCGCTTCTCCTGGAAGGCGATGCCGGTCCACTCGTAGCCCATGGAGAGTGGCAGCACTTGGGCAGCGGTCTCCTCCATCGTCTTGATCGCCTCGCCGCTGCTCACGCCCGGTGCGGCTTCACCATTGATGCTCGCCACAGGATAGAGGTTGTAGCGGATGACTGACTGCGGCCCGATGCGGCTCTCGACGCTCAGCAGCGTGGCCAGCGGAACGGTCTGCCCCTCGCGATTGCGCACCTCCAGTCGGCGCAGCACGAGCGGGTCGGCGCGGAATCGGGCATCCGCCTGTACGCGCACCTGAAACGTGCGATCGAACTTGTTGAAGTCGTTCACATAGACCGAACCGAGATTGGCCTGGAGCGCACCGAAGAGGTCGCTGAGCAGCACGCCCATCTTCTCAGCCTTCACGCGGTCGATGTTCAGATACACTTGCGGCACGCCGGCGCGGAAGAAGCTGAACGTCTTCGGCCCGATCTCGGGCTGCAGCTTGGCCGCGGCGATGAGCGCCTGAGTCTGCTCCATCAGGACTTCCGGCCCGACGCCTTCGCGGTCTTCGACTTGCATCTGGAAGCCGCCCGCCACGCCGAGGCCCTGAATCGAGGGGGGTACGATCACGATGATGCGGCTCTCGCGGATCTGATCGAACTCGCGACCAATCTCGGCCACAAGCTGGTCCTGCTGCAGTTCGGGAGTAGTTCGTTTGCTCCAGTCGGTCCAGGCGATGAAAGCGGTCGCGCTGTTCGGGGCACTGGTGCCTTCGAGCAGGGAGAACCCGCCGAGCACGAAGGAACTGGCGAGCGCGCCTTTGTCTTTCATGCGATCGAAGACCGCGTTCATGCGCGAGACCACTTCGCGGGTGCGGTCGAGTGACGCACCGTCGGGAAGTTGCACGGAGATGATGATGTAGCCTTGATCCTCGGTGGGGAGGAAGCCGGGCGGCAGCGAGGCGTACCACACTCCGGTGCCGACGGCGATTGCGAGAAAGAGGAGGATCATGAGCCACCAGACGCGGAGCAGTTGCCGCACCGCGAAGCTGTAGAAGTTCTCGATCGGCTTGTAGATCAGGTCAAAACCTCGTGTGAAGATGTTGCGGCCGGTGTTTTTCTTCAGATACGACGCACACTGGGCTGGCTTGAGCGTCAGGGCGTTGATCGCGCTGATAAACGCCGTCGCGGCGATCGTGAGAGCAAACTGGCGATACATCTCGCCGGTGATGCCGCTGAGAAGTGCGGTCGGAATGAACACACACATGAGCACGAGTGTGATGGTGATGACCGGCCCGGTGACTTCGCCCATGGCTTTGATCGTGGCATCACGCGGGCTCAGGCCCATTTCAATGTGGTGCGATGCGTTTTCGACGATCACAATCGCGTCGTCGACCACGATGCCAATGGCGAGGATCAGACCGAAAAGCGTGAGCAGGTTCACGCTGAAGCCCATGATGAGCATGAACGCGAACGCACCGATGATGGTGACCGGGACTGTCGTGGCCGGGACCAGCAGTGCCCGCCAGCTTTGCAGAAAGACGAGGATCACGATCAGCACGAGAGCGCCGGCGAGAAACAGCGTCTCGTAGACCTCGCTGATCGCGGACGCCACAAACTTGGTCGTGTCGAACGGAATGTTGTAGTCCATGCCCTCCGGCAGCGTCGGCTTCAGTTGCTCCATCTTCTGGCGGATGCGGGCGGCGACATCGATGGCATTCGAACCGGGCAATTGATAGACGAGCATGTTGGCCGCTTCCATCGCGGAGCGTTCGTTGAAAGAGTCGTAGCTCTGCGCGCCGAGTTCGACTCGGGCAATGTCGCGAAGGTAGACGGTCTGGCCACCCGGCAGGCTCTTGACGACGATGCCCTCGAATTGGTCCGCATCCGTGAGGCGGCCGAGCGTGGTGACGGTGAGTTGGAACGACTGCCCCGCGGGGTTGGGCGGTTGCCCGACTTGGCCGGCGGCGACCTGCACATTCTGCCGCGCGAGGGCGGCGACCACATCCTGTGTGGTCAGGCGCCGGGACGACATCTTGTCGGGGTCGAGCCAGACGCGCATGGCGTAGGACCCGACCCCGCGCACCAGCACATCGCCGACGCCTTCGACACGACTGAGTTCGTCGCGGAGCCGCAGCGAGGCGTAATTCGAGAGAAAGAGTCCGTCGAATTTCTTCGACGGCGACGTCAGCGACACTGCGAGAATGATGTTCGACGACTGCTTCTTGACGGATATGCCCTGTCGTTTGACTTCTTCGGGCAGGCTCGGCTCGGCAATGCTCAGGCGGTTCTGCACGCGCACCTGAGCGTCGTCGAGGTTGGTGCCGATTTCGAAGGTGATGGTCAGCGAGTACGAGCCGTCCGCCGAGCTGGTGCTCGACATGTACATCATTTCTTCGACGCCGTTGATGACCTGCTCAATTGGAGCGGCGACGGTGTCAGCCACGGTCTTGGCGTTGGCGCCGGGGTAGTTGGTGCCGATCACCACTGTCGGCGGGGTGATGGCGGGATAGCGCTCGACCGGCAATCGGTTCAGCGACACGATGCCGAAGACGACGGTGAGGATGGCGATGACGTTGGCGAAGACCGGTCGATCGATGAAGAACCGCGAGATCATTTGGTATCCTTGGCCGGAGCGCGGAAGTCCCAGTCTTCGGGGGCGACCGGTGCGCCGGGCCGGGCCCGGAGCAGGCCGATCGCGATGATGCGATCACCCGCCTTGAGTCCGTCCGTGATTGCGACGACCGAGCGTACCGGAGCCGAGGTTGGGGCCTTGCTCTCAGGATTGGGCTTCGGGTTGGTCATCGTCCAGCCGGGTGCTTGATCGTCGGGGTTCATCCGCCAGACTTGGCTGCCAACTGTCACGGTGCGTTTCTGCACCATGTTCTCCGGCCCGATCACAAAGACAAACCGCCCTTCCTGACCGGTGGAGAGTGCATCTTCGGGGATCGCCAGCAGCTTTTTGGGTGGGCCCACCGGCACGCGGACGCGGCAATAGAGGCCGGGGTAGAGTGCCCGCACGTTGCGCGGCGGCACCGGCGGATTCTTCAGCACGCCGCGAAGCCGAACCGTGCCTGTGCCCGTCTCCACGCGGTTCTCCTGGAAGTCGAGTGTGCCAATGTGCGGAAAGCCATCTTCATTGCCGACCGCCACTTCGACGGGGATGCTCGTGGTTTTGACGTCTGCCTTCTGCAGCAGCCGTTGATAGGCGACCACATCGCGCTCGGGCACATCGAAATACACATACATCGGGTCGAGACTGACGATCGTGGTCAGGAGCGTCGCGTCTTTCTGACCGACGAGATTCCCCGGAGTGACCAGCGTGCGGCTGATGCGGCCGTTGATCGGTGAGCGGATGTCGGTGTAGCTGAGCTTGAGTTGTGCCGTGCGTTCGGCAGCTTCAGCGGAGCCCTTGTTGGCGATCGCTACGCTGAGTTGCGCTTTGTTCGCCGCGAGCGTGGCTTCCGCCTTGTCGATCTCGCTCTTCGAGGAGGCACCCGTACCGGCCTGCTTCAACCGCGAAAGCTCTGCTTCCGCGAGGGCAATCTGCGCCTTGGCGTTCTCCATATCGGCCACAGCCTTGGCGATGTCGGATTTGCTCTTGGCGACCGCACTCATGAACTCGCGCGGGTCGATGAGGTACAGCGGATCGTCCTTCTTGACTTCGTCCCCTTCGGTGAAGCGGACTTCATTCAAGAAACCCTCGACACGGGCCTGGATCTGCACCGACTCCACCGCTTCGAGATAACCGTTGTACTCGTAGTAGTCCTGCACCAGCGTTTCCACAGGCTCAATGATCGTCACGACCGGCGGCGGTGGCGCACCCGGCGGCTTCCGCTCCGATTGGCACCCGGCCACCGCAAGAGCCAGCAGACACCAGCGAACTCCAGCCATTGCACACTCCCTACGAACACAGTCGCAACAATTCATGCTGTCAACGACTTCACGCGAACGCTATACCAGCCCACGGCCACAATCTAACAGTGGCAGCCGCGGCAGAGTCATTCGATCACTTTCTTATGGCAGGGGAGCACGATGCGAAGTGAACTGGAAAAAATGCTTGCGGGCGAACTCTACGACGCCT
The DNA here is from genome assembly GCA_041736785.1 of Limnoglobus sp. Lineage (GTDB taxonomy): Bacteria > Planctomycetota > Planctomycetia > Gemmatales > Gemmataceae > JBGSSZ01. Next base: position 17,777 of record JBGSSZ010000169.1, on the reverse strand, counting down.
TCGACCCCGCATTGGTGCAGGGCCGGCAGCGGGCACGGAACCTCTGCGCCGACTTGAACACCAGTCGCGATGAGGCCACACAGCGGGCCATTCTCCAACAACTCATTGGCACCGGCGGGGACAGCATCTGGATGACGCCACCCTTTCATTGCGACTACGGCTCCAACATCCATCTTGGAGAGCGGGTCTACTTCAACTTCAACTGCGTCATTCTCGATGTCTGCCGCGTGACAGTGGGCGACTTCACGCTCTTTGGACCAGCCGTGCAGATCTATACCGCGATGCACCCGCTGAACGCGGAGCTTCGGCGTCGTGAAGAGTTTGGCAAACCGGTGGAGATCGGGTCGGATGTGTGGGTCGGCGGTGGGGCGATCATCTGCCCCGGGGTGCGGATCGGTTCCAAGACAGTGATTGGTGCAGGCAGCGTGGTCACGCGGGACTTGCCCGAGCGGGTCTTCGCGGCAGGTAATCCCTGCCGCGTGATCCGCGAGATCGACTAGCGACGGAAGGGCATGATGCTACTGGGTGAGATTGGCGACTGCTGCTGTTGCTGGATCGGCTGGTAGACGCTGTTGCTGCCGCCGCCTCCCTGCTGACCGGTCAAGTAGTTCTGCCGACCGATGCCAGCCCCGTTCAGAAAATAGGCCTGGTGGGTGAAGAAGCCCACCTGCTTGCCGGTCGAGAGTTCGCTGCCGGTGCCGCCGTAGACGCCCTGCTGTGGTGTGTTCTGCAGTACATTGACCTGCTGCTGCAGATTATTGAGCGCGTTCTGGGCCTGAATCTGTGGCTGCACCAAGCCGTAGTAGTTGAGATACGCCGGATTGTTGCGTCGCAGCAGGTTCAGATACGGACTCAGGACAGGACGCGGCACCGCTGGCGGCTGCTGAGGGAACTGAGCCGATGCCCAGCCCGAGGTGGCAATCAGGACCACAAGAATTCGCAGTGTCATCATTTCGCTCCTGCTCGGGTACGCTGTCATTGTATCATACGCTGCCGGCGGTTGTTGAGTTCGTATTGTTCGCCGGACGCGGAAGCGACGGAGTCAAGTCGCGCGTCCGGCGAACAGTACCAGGATGACTCATCAGAACCCGAGGCCGCCGCTGTTGAAGTTGTTGTTTCCGTTCTGGGCAACCGCCTGACCGAGCAGGTAGAAGCCGAGGATGCGCTCGATCGGTGCGAGCACACGATCGACGCGGGCTCCGAAGCTGACCGCCGGGGCGGCTTTCACGAAGATGCGGTCGCCCGGCAGAATCTGGTAGTTGGTCGACACATCCGCGAACTCTGTGATGCCGCGCCAGTCGATCGGCAGCAGTTGCGGCGGGCAACCCGCCGGACCGGGCCGGGCAATCCAGATCCGCTTGTAGTCCGCAGTCTGCGGCAAACCACCCACCTGCGAGATGGCGTCAATGATCTTTTCATTCCCCGTCACCGGCAGGCGGAAGAGTGTCCCACCACCGTTGAAACCGCTATCGAAAATGACGTAGTACACCTTGCTGTTGTAGCCGGTGATGCTGACGGCGATCTGCGGATTGAGGAAGTACTGACCGAGGTGGTCTTCGATCGCCTTGCGGGCCTGCGGCAGGGTCATACCCACGACGCGCACCGATCCGTAGATGTCGAACCAGACCGTGCCGTCGGGCCGCACCAGGTGCTGGCCGCGGATCTGCTGCATGCCGCGCGTCTGAGCCAGGGCCACTTCAAGGATTGGTTTGAGCACGACTTTCGAGATGGCTTCAACGAGCTTGTCCTTGGCCTCGGCGACCGTCAAGCCAACGATGGACACTGTGCCGTAGGCGGCTCCAAGGTTGACCGTGCCGTCGCTGTCGACCTGGAAGACCCCCTGCAGCGGGGAATCGGGCAGGAGCCCAAACCCGCGCAGTGAGATCGCGTCGAGTGGCTGCAGATGATACGGCGGCTTCGGCACCGCCGCGACCAGATCGATCTGAAGCACATCCGGTGCCTCGATGATGTGGTCCGGCAGCGTGGTCATCGTCAGTTCTTTGGGCATGTCCGGAATCGACAGCACCGGTGCCCGCCGAGCTTTGATGCACCCCGTCGAGGCGATCACTGCGAGCAGCACTGCGATCAAACTGGTTCGCCACGTCGTCATAATTCCGCTCCAGCCGCGACGCGGAAACGGTGCTACCGTGACCGCAGATCGTCGGGCGTCTGGCGCAATGATCGACAATTGGGAAGGAGGGGATTGAGCGAAACCGCCCGGAACATCGATATGATCGTCACCACTTACCGGACTGCATTACCCATTCCGCGATTTCTTCCGCAATTTGTCCACCCACCGCTTCCACCGGCTCATCTGCTGACGCTCCAGATTGCCCAGTTGATCGTGCAACCAGGAGTGAAGCTCCATGTTCGCTGGCGGTGCGGCATAGCCCGGTGCCGGCTGCGGGATCGGCGTCACATGTGGCGTGGGCTGGATCGGCTTTGGTACTTTCGGCGCAGGGGCCAACGCCGGCGGCGGGGGTGGCGGGTTCTGCGACACACGATCCCGCTTCGAAAACTCATCCTTCACAAACTCACGATGCTCGCTCAGCACGCTCCCGAACATCTGCGTCATCGTGCCCAGCATCTCGCGAAACTGCTCGAAGGTCTGTTGCTGGAACTTGGCGACTTCCTGCAGGATCGGTGCGACGGTCGAGTCATTCATCGCCGGTGCGGGGACGACCGCATCGGAGCGATCCTGGACGTGGGCGATCAGTTCCACGCCGCCGAGGCCGAGACGGTCCCCGCTGCGGAGGCGGGCGGTAGTGATGGCGTTGTCATTGATGAAGGTGCGACCGCGGAGGGTGAGATCCACGATCCACGGTCCGCTGGGTGTGCGGAGGAGAGCCGCGTGCAGTGGCTCGATGCCATCGTGACCGATTTTGAATTTGACCTGTTCGCTGCGACCGACGAGCGTGAGCCGCGGCAGAACGGCGAGCCGGGTCGGATTCTTCTTGCTGCGGAACGGGGGGAGCGGCTCGAAGTGCAGATCGCTGTCGCGGGCACCGCCGCTGGCGATGGGATCGTAGTCGGGATGCGAATTCCCCGGCTGTCGGGGGTTCACCGCCTGGACGCGGACATTGTTGACTTGAAATTCATCGTCGAGTTCGACCCAGCCCGGGCGACAGAGTTCGTCGTTGCAGAGCACGGGCTCAGTGGAGGCCAGCGGCAGAGCAAAGAGCCGCCCTTCGATGAGTGCGAACAGCAGCGACTTGTCCGCACCGCCGGGGAGAACCACATCGGCGCGCGGATTGCTGCCCACGATGACGACGGGTTGAAAAAACTCGACCGGCTCCGCCCCGCCGATGGTCAGGCGGAGGGCTTCGCGGCCGCCGCAGGCTTGAAAAAACGGGCTCGTGCTCACGGGTCAATCTTTCGGAGCCTGTGGATCATTTCTTCTCAAGTGTCGCGATGACACTGCTCAACGCCTGCCGCTCGAGCGGGTGGAAATCCGGCAGGTGCAGGTTGTGCTTCTTCGCGTCGGCGAGAGCCAACTCAGCTTCCGCCATGCGATTCGCGACAAAATAGGCTTGTGCCAGATGAAGATACGCCGAGGCACTCGGCTCATCCACAATCACCTCGCGAAGCTTCTCGATGGCATCGTTGGCCCGACCGGCGGCGATCAGAATCGTCGCTTCCGTGTCGAGCAGCGTCGGTAGCGGCCCGGCGACCCCAATCGCGCTGCGGATCAGGGTGATCCCTTCGTCGTGCTTGCCATCCTTGAGAGCAATCATGAAGGCCAAGTTGTTCAGCGTAAAGACATTGTTCTTGTCTTTGGCGAGCACCTCGTAGCTCGTCGCGATGCCCTCCGGCACGCGGTTGATAATGCTGTACAGTGCCGCAAGATAGGGTTTCAGTGCGTCGTTTTTCTTGGTCTCCGCCTCGACGCGGTCGACGATCTTCTGGATGACCGCAGGCGACGTGCTGGGATTGATGTGCAGTGCCGATTCGCACAGCATGGGCACATACACCGCTGGTTCCACCGTGCTCCAGACTTTTTCAAACTCAGCAAGGGCATCACTGGCCCGGCCCTGACGGGCGAGATAACCGCCATAGAGCAGTCGCATTGCAGGTTGGGCGGTGTTCTCTGCGGCACGGCGGTAGTACGCCTCCGCGTCCGTCGGCAGACCCAGTTGCTCCAGCATCATCGCGGCGATCTCCGGGCGGGCATCCTTAGTGTTGCTGTACTTGCGAATCGCCTCGACCGCTTCGTGGTTCTTCTTGGAGAGCACCGCATGACGGGCGACCAGTTCCGCGGTCTGCTGAGTGTTCGGCTCAAGAGCCACGACGCGATCGATATGCTTCTTCGCTTCATTGAGGTCCCCCTTGCGGAGGAGGGCACCCGCGAACATAGCTTGAGCCAGAGCGCCGCCGTCGGACGCTGCGCAGGCGATCTCGAATCGCCGCTTGGACTCAATCCAGTCCCCGAGGGCAAACTGAATCCGGGCGAAGGCCAGTTGCTGATCGGTGGACAGTGTCTTGGATTTGATTTCGATTTGCCGCAACACTGCGACGGTAGCCATGCGGGCAGCCCGACCTTTGATGGCCGAGAGCACCGCAAAACGGCAGCGGAGGTCGTCGATGGTCTCCTTGCCCGTGAATTCCGTCGCCGCGTCCGCCGTCTTGAATCCGAGCAGGTCCAGTGCCCGCACCGCGTCATTGTGATTCTGATTCGCGATGATGCAGTACGCCAGAGTGCGGCGGGCAATGTCGGTGTCGGTCGGCTTCTTCAGCGGGTGATTGAGGATTTTCTCCATCAGCTTGCGTGCGAGCGTGTAGTCCCGAATCGCAAAGGCAAACCCGCCCGCCGCACGGAGCACGGAAATGTCATCCGGCTTTTGCTCCAGCAGCTTCTTGTAGATCTCGAGGCTCTTCTGAGGGTCGTTCAGCAGTGTCCAGGCCTGAGCCAGCGCCAGTGCCGATTCCTCTTGTTTCAACTTCGACTGCGTCTTCTCAAGAAACTGAAGCGCCTCCGATTTCTTGTCATTGTCCACCAGCGTCTTAATATACACCAGCCAGAGGTCGCAGTTCTCGGGAGCCATCCCCTGTGCCCGCTGCAGGATTGTCTCGGCTTCCTTCGCTTGATGGCAGGCCAGCAGCACCTGTCCCAGCCAGAAGAGTTCGTTGGCGTCCGTCGTGTTTTCCGCAACCGTCTTGCGGGCAAGCTCGAGAGCTTTGGTCGTGTCACCACTGTTGATCAGCGCCGTTACCAGCTTGCGGTTCTGACCGGAGAGATAGAGCGAGGCTTCGGGATAGGTCGCCACAAGCTGCGAGATGGCTTCGTTGTCGCGGTTGAGGTAGTAGAGATCGGCGAGGCGGCGGAAGACTTCCGGTCCGCGCTCTCCCTGCTCGATCGCCAGGCGGTATTTGTTCATGGCGACATCCCGCTTCTGAAGCATGTCGGCCACCTTGGCCTGAGCCAGCGACAGTCTGGCCCAGTCCTTGCGCGACTGCTCAAGCCGGCCGAGAGCTTCGTTAGCCCGCTCCAGCAGCAGAGTCCGCTCCTCGGCATTATCCTTGACACGATCGGCCTTGTAAATCAGCGAGAACGCAAAGGCCAGACGGTAGGTCGGATTCTCCGTGCCGCCGGCGATGCGGGCGATGTCAGACAGCACTTTCGTCACTGCGGCATCGTCGTTGCCCAGCACCGCCAGATCGAACCGCTGGTAGTGCGTATCGATGTCGTTGTCGCCCTGCTCCTTCGCCACACGATCGAGCCAGTTGCTGGCGAGATCGAGGCGACCCACCGAGCGGGCCGCATACGACAGCATCTTCAGCAGATTGATCTTTTCCGATTTCGAGTATTTGCCGTCATCCAGCGACGCCACCAGCTTTTCGAGTTCGGGTGCCACGGCCGCATCTCCAGCGGCTTTGGTGGCAATCAGCGACAACTTCATGCGGGCGACATTGTAAGTCGCGCCGAACTTGGCCTCGGTCTTCGCGATGTCCGTCTCCGCTTCACTGAACTTCCGGTCGCGGAGATCACCCTCGAACAGGGCAAGGTAGACGCTGAGTGCATCGGGATACTTTTCAATGGCTTTGAGCAACTGCTCACGAGCACCAGCAGCGTCATTTTTCGACCGCTTCAGGTTCGCCTGGAGGATCTCATTGCCGGGACCACTGCTGACCTTGCTGAGATAGTGCTGGATCTCGGCGTCGATGGCGGCCGGATTGGGCTGACGGCTGCGTTCGACCGTAAGCAAGGCGAGCAGCGGTTCGATCGCCCGCGGATCGCTGTTCGCGGCACTGTCGACGACGTCCTTGTACTCGCGAATAGCATTCTGATTGAGCCCTAATCGTGCCATCGTGGCCGCCAGTGACATTTTCGTGCCAGCCCAAGTGGGATCGAGCCGGTTGGTCGGCACCGCCTTGCGTAGTGTTTCGTAGACGCGGTGATGCTCGCCGGTCCGCTCGTAGCACATGGCGAGCATCAGGTTCGCACGGCGGACGAGGTCCGGGTAGGGAGCCAGCTCGGCGAGCGTGCGCTCAAGACTCCGCGACGCATCGATCCAGCGATCCTGCCCGGCGGCGATGAAGCCCCGCTGCAGTTCCACAATCGCCGGGGCGAAGCCCGCGTTCTCCATCTTCGAGCAGATCGCCGAAGCCTCCGCATACTGCTTGGTCCGCACGAGCACGTCGAGCAGTTCGAGTTGCAGCGGCAGGTAGTTCGGGAAGCGGGCCACCTGGGCACGGGCATACTTTTCGGCCAGCGGAAACCGCTCCGCGGTCGTGTACGCCTGCGCGATCCCGCGGTACAGACCGGCTGCGAGATCGAGCTTGTAGTAGTCCTTGGTGGCAAACTCGGGAAACGGGTCTGTCGGCGGAACGGTCCCCAGATTCTCGATCGCCTTTTCAAAGAGCGCGACACCTTCGGTGAAATCGGGCGTGATCTTCGGCGCGACGCCGGGCGGCAGACTTTGACGCCAGCGATCGAGCTTCACATCGCCGATCGTGTAGAGCACTTCGGAATCGTTCGGTGCCAGTTCGCGGGCCTTGGCGAGAGCCTCATCGCATGCTTTGTATTGTTTGTGCAGTCGGCGATAGTTGGCGATCCGAAGCCAGGCTTTGTGATCGGCCGCGTTCGCGGGCAGACGCAGCATGTCCTGAAAAACGATGTCCGCGGCAGCATCACTCTTGGTCTTCTCACGCTTGAGGTGGGCAAGGCGGGCATAGCCGTCGATGTAGTTTTTGTTTCTGTTGACCATCTGCGTGAGGAACGCCTCTGCCGCAGCCGTGTCGGAGACGCGGATCAGCGCATCGGCATACAGGTCCGCGTAGGTGAAGTTGTCGGGTTCTTCTTTCAGCAACACCTCCAGATCACGGCGGGCTTCGTTGGGCTGGTTGATGTCGGGCCGCATGGCCAGGCGCACGCAATAGAGGCGCACGTCAGCTTTGGCTTCCGGATCGTTCTGCAGGGCTTTCTGCAGCACGAAGTAGGCTTCGTACGCGGCTCGCGGTGACTGCGAGCTTCGCGCGAGCGCAACACCGTAGCGCACTCGGGCTGCGTTGTCAGTCGGTGTCAAGCCGATGTACTGGCTGAGGTATTGCAGTTCGTTGAGTGGCTTGCCATCGTTGCGCGCCTGATCGGCTTGGGTCAGGTAGCGGTCCTTGAGCTGCTTTTCCTGATAGCGATGGAGGAAGTAGACTCCGACGCTCAGGACGACGACGATCAAAACCAGTCGGCCGAGGAAGCGGACATTCAGGCGGTACTTGTGCTCGTGGTGCCGAGTTGCCATTGGGGCGTTCCTGTTGTCAGTCGCGGAGGAGAGTTCGTCAAAGAAGTCGGCGGGTGGAGCAAGCTCCACCCGCCGTTTAGTTTATCGGGCCAGGGGCCGGCAATCAATCGCTCACTTGCGGAAGCGGCGGAGCAATGCAAGAGCCGGGACGCCAAAGAAGCCCATGAGCAGTGCCGGCGGTGCGGGGACCAAACCCTGGCTTACGCCGATCGCACCAAGGCCGCCGCCGCTCAGGAAGTTTACATTGGCATTGGGTGCCAAGTTGATGTTGAACACAGCACTGATCGTTCCAGTGGCTGCGTTGCTCGTGAAGGTAGTTTGAAGATCGAGAGGCGTCGCACCTGCGGAGAAGTTCGTCAGTGGCTGGCTCACTGAATTGGCACCGGTGCCTGGCGTGAAGGTCGCGCTGTGGCTAAAGCTCGAAGCGGCGTCGCCGCCGTGGTTGAAGGTGGAAAATCCGTTCAAGCCAGCACCGCTGCCAAAGAAGTTGGCGGCGTCTTCTGTAATCGTGATCTGCAGTGAGCGAGCGGCTGGATCACCTTGATAGACTAAATTCATCAAGTCCAAATTGAAGAAACCCAAAGCGGGTGCAGTGTTCGTAATGCTGTAGTTGACCGTCAGACCGGGGAAGCCGAATGCTGGACCACCCAACACGTTCACTGCCCCCACTGTTGAAGAGGAGCTAAACGGCGCGAAGCCGGGGCCACCTGTTGATACCACTGAAATGTTGAACGCGGCTGAGGCCGAGCCGAGGCTGGCCACAAACAGCACGCCAACCATCAGCATTGTCTTGAGCGATTTCAACATCTTCCAACTCCTGGAATGAGCGGTGCGCCTGTCGTCTTAGTTGCGTAATGAAGCCGGGCACCTGACTCTTGGAGAATCGTAACGATATTTCCGGCTGGTGTCTAGAAAATTAAATTCGGTTTTTGCCGCAATTGCCGAATTCGCCATTTCCCGCGCCGTGACGTAGTGAAAACGGAAGCTCGTATCAGCATCCGAGAGTCTGCGGAGGGCCTCGTGCAGTTGCACCAATTGCGGCCCAAGCAACACCTCCTGATTCGGCTCGTGCACTCCATGCGTATGCAGCTTCACAAACACGCTAGATGAATTACTGAAAGGCTTTATGTTTGCACGCATCCACAGCTTGAGTCGCTCGGGACCGGGTGGCTGGCTGTGCTGTAAGTTGCCGTTCTCAATGCCAGGCAGGCAGCCGAATTTCCTTGCCTTCCAGTCCAGAAGCAGCGGTCCTTGGATCATCAGGAGACTGTCGGAGGGTTGCGGCCCTTTCCCCAGCTGCACTCCGCGATCGTGGGCCTTCGGTCGGCCTGTGCTGCTCGCCCAATAGAGCTGGTTGATGGTGGATGTCTGGGTTTCGTTGGGTGCCGAGGGCATGGTGAAGTCAGCATAGCAGCCCGTTTCGCGGAGGATGTCGAGCTCATTGTCGACACCGCACCAGCGACCGTCTTTGCGGCTGTTGCAGAGGGCCCAGTTGCCGTGGATGAAGCCATAGACCACCTCGCCGGTCTCGCGATCAGTGCCGAGCAAGCCGTGCTGATCGTGGAGTGTGCGTTTGAAGTCCAGCAACTTCTGTCGCAAACCCGCTGCGGTGTCGTTGTCGTGGTGGAGGTGGATTTCGACTTCGCCGTAGCCCTTGTGGCAGAGGCTCGCAACCATGTCAACGAGTTCGGGCTCGTATTCGTCTTCGGGGTAAAAGAACGTGTGCTGCGGCGGCAGACCATCGCTGTCGCGGAATTGGTCGAACAGCACCGGGTATTTGTCGAGCCATTCCTGGACACGGGCACGGGCTCGGGCGGGGCTGGCGTTGCCGCGCTTGGGCTCGAAGTGATCGCAGATGCAGAGGAGGAGGTCGGTCGGTTCGCCGTGCTGGCGGTCGCGGCGTTGATGGCGGGTCTTCCAGTAGCTTGCGAGCCAGCGGTCGAGTCCGCGGATCACGATCCGGTTCCGCCACCGATGCGGGCCTTCGGTTTGCGGGCCTGCCGTTCGAGTGCGTCGGCGATGTCGCGGAGATCCTGATCGGGCGTGGTGGACGGTGCTTCCGCAATCGTCTCGCTGGCCCGCTGGGTGCGACGCCACGCGGCTTTCTGACGGCCCAGCATCCAGCGGTAGAACCCGACGCCGAGTGCTACGTTCATCAGCGTGAACATCGCCGGGAGCCGCAGCAGCTTGAGGATTTTCGGTCGGTTCGGCACCACCGCGGTGAACAGTGAACTGACGTAGAAGCAGACCTGCAATGCGAGCAGGCCCGCCAGCCAGGGCAGCAGCGGTTTCTGGCCCAGTCCGGGGATTGTCAGAGCCTGAACGATGATCGCGTTGCCCACGAGTGCGTAGAGCAGCAGAAACGGCCCCATCCAGCGAAGGACTTTGTGATTGAGGAAGGTGAAGGCGACCCAGCCGTGGCGAGGGCGGAGCAGTCCGCGGAGGATGCCGATGGCTTGGAACCCGCCTGCACCGATCCGGGCACGGCGGTGGAACTCCGAGGCGATCGACGACGGCGTCTCCTCAAAGGCCTTGGCGTGATGGTCGTAGACGATGCCGATACCGTGCTGCTGCTTGGCCAGCAGCGGGATCACGAAGTCGTCGACATAGGTATCGTCGGGAATCTTTGCGTAGACCGATTTGCGGAGTGCGTAGATGCCGCCGTTCGAGCCGAGCAGTGCCCCAAGCCGGCTTTCACACATTTTGAGAAACGTCTCGTATTTCCAGTAGAGGCCATCGACGTTGCGACCGTATTGCGGATCAGTCAGTACGAGCTTGCCGCAGACGGCCCCGATCGCGGGATCGGCGAACCACGGCGTCAGCAACCGGGCAGCTTGGGGATCCGTGAACGTGTTGGCGTCGGAGAGAATCACGATCGAGCCGCGGAGGCTGGGAATCGCGTCGTTGAGGACCGCCGCTTTGCCGCGGCGACGCTCATACGCCAGCAACCGCACCCCGCGGTGGGCGTAGCTGCGGACAATGTCGTTGGTGCCGTCGTTGCTGCCGTCGGAGGCGATGACGATTTCGAGCTTCCCGGCGGGATAGTCCATCTGCAGGGCGTTTTCGATGCGGATGCGGATCATCGACTCTTCATTGAACGCCGCGACGAGGAGCGTGATGTGGGGCAGATCGGAATCAGCGAGCTCGGGCCGTCGCCGTTTGGTCCCGAAGACACGCGACAGAACCCAAATCAGCAGCGGATAGCCCACATACGCGTAGATCACGACGCCCAGAGCGGCGATCACAGTCAGAGCCAGACATGCGGTGACGGATGGCATTCGCAGCACGTGGGCGGGTAGTTGCCATCCTGGCTCAAGGGACCGACAGATTAGATTAAGTGTACATCGTAAAAGGTCAATCCACGCCCGGCACGCTTGAGTCTCGAATTCGCACCACCCTGGCGGGAATACCGACAGCCGTGGCATTCCCCGGCACATCCGCCAGCACCACCGCATTCGCCCCGATCCGCGCTCCCGACGCGATTGTGATCGCCCCCAGCACCTTGGCCCCGGCTCCGATGAAGACATCGTTGCCCAGTGTGGGAAATTGCCGCTTCTCGGCTCCGATCGTCACCTGATGCTCGAGCACGACGTGCGAGCCGCCTTTCACCGCACCGTTGATGACAGTGCCGTTGGCGTGGACGAGCACGAAGCCCGGTCCGAACTCCGCACCGCGACCAATCACGCAGCCGCACAGGGCCGAGTTCCAACGGTTAAAAAACATCTCGAGCGGGATCAGTCGCCACTTCCGTGACCACTGCATGAGTCGGTAGACGATCATAGCCGGCGTGCCGTCGGCGAGCAGCACTTTGAGCATGGTGCCCGTCGTGCAGGTGCCGTGAACCCACGCGGCTTTCGCGCGAAGGTCGCTCAGGATCAGTCCGACGAGGCTCATGCGAGTGAGTCTACGATGTCCAGATGCTTGCGAACGCAGTCGTGGAGTTGATAATTCGCTTCGACCCGGGCCCGGCCGCGCTTGGCGAGTGCGGCACGTTGTGCGGAGTCGTCGATCAGCCGTTGTAGTTTCGCGGCCAGATCGTTGGCATCGCCCGCTTTGAAGATCAGGCCTGCTTCGCCGACCACTTCAGGCAGCGCTCCCGCGTCGGAGGCGACAACGGCCGCACCGCAGGCCATCGCTTCAATCACCACCAGGCCAAACGCTTCAGCCCACTCGCTGGGAACGACGACAATGTCGGCGGATTGAAAGAGTGCGGGCATGTCCGCGACGTGGCCGAGCAAGTCCGCACCTGCCAACTCTGAGGCCAACGGTCCGGAACCCGCGATGGAAAGCGTCGCACCGCGGACCAGCTTCATCGCCGACATCAAGGTTCGAACGCCTTTCGACACTGTGAGTTGACCGGCATACACGATCTTCACACCTTCACGGGGTTCGCGATCCACAAACGGGAAGCGCGACAGTTCGATGCCGTTATGGACGACATGCACCTTGCCCGCAGGGAGGAAGACCCGCTCAATGTCCCGCGTTGCGTTGTACTGCGACACGCAGGCGACCGCGTCGATCATCTTGCCCACTTGCCAACCGCGCAGCTTGCGCAACGGTGTCAGCAGGCTCTTCGGCGACGGCCCTGTGCCGCTCGAATGATCAATGATCGCGAGCTTCTTCGCGCGGCCGCTGCGTTTCAGATTGAGGATCTGCTTCTCGAATGCGGAGTGAAAGCTCGTCTGCAGCACATCGCATGGCTCAATCTGGATGTTCGCAGGGTCGTACACGAACGAGGACACCCGCATCGAGTCTGGCGGCACGGCGGTGAAGCCAAACCTGACGCTCCATCCCCGTTCGCGGGCCTGGCGATCGTATTCCACAATGAAATGATCGATCGCCCGTGTACCGAGCGGGGCGTAGTTCATCAGGTGGAGCAAGTGTTTCATGTGATTTCGAGGCCCGACCGTAAGGGAGGGTATCGCTGTCTCCCTCCCTCACGGTCGGGCCTCGCCAAGATGGCGCAATACTTCGTCGAGTCGCGACGACCAGCTTTCACTTGCCATTCTGGCGCTGCGTGCAGCATCACTACCCGGATTTTTCAAGGCTTCGCGGATCTGCTCGACGAACTCTTCCACAGTCCGCCCGATGCGACATTCACCGAGCACTTCCACTTCCGGGATCGCCGTGCTCACCACCGGCAGCCCCGCAGCCAGGTACTCGCGAGCTTTGAGCGGATTCGCATTCAGTGTCACCTCGCTGACGGGGAACGGAATCAGTGCCACATCGAAGCCCTTGCAGAATGCGGGGAGTTGTGCGTACGGCTGTCGTCCCAGCAGTTTCACATTGGGCAGGTTCAATGCCTCCACGTTCATGGTCACTTTGCCGAGTAGCACTAGCGTGGCGTGCGGGAAGCTCTTGGCCACCTGCACCAGCAGCGGCACATCGACCCAGTCTTCGGCGATGAGCCCGAAGTAGCCGAGGATCGGCCGCGGCAGGTTCGCAATCAATTCAGGTACGCTGGCTGTCAGGGCTGTGCGGAAATGCTCGTAGTCCACGCCGTGCCGGACGAGGATCGTCGGAGCCCGCGGCGAGGTCTTCGACTTGAGCAACTTCTCGGCACTGACCACGACGAGATCCGCTTTGGCGAGCAGATCGCTTTCAATTTTCGCCAGGGCCTGGGTGTTGACGCCGCTGAACGCGGTGTATTCGTCGACGCAGTAGTAGACGAGCTTCGACTCGCCCAGGCTCCCAGCGAGGATTCCCGCTGCCGGGTTGAAGACCCAATTGACGGGTGCACGGAGTTTCAATTGCTTCATGGCTCGCCGCACCTGCCAGCGCAGCAGCCTGGCATTCAGCGTCTGGATCGACGACTTACCCCACGCGGGGATGACCAGCGGGCTGATGACGAAGAGGTTTTTTTCGACCTCGCGAATGGGCTGTGCAGCCGCTTTGAGTTTCGCCGCGATGCGGCCGAGATCGCGTTTGGCCGCCAGCGAGGGTGTGCGGTATCCGATGGAGTTGACCCAGAGGACGCGGTGCCCGCGTGCCGCCAGCAGCCGCATCAGGTGCGTCTTGGAGAGCGGATCGCCGCTGTAGTCGTGACTGAAGCAGAGGTGGTCCACGGGTTTCATTCAACAGAGTGCGGTGCTGCAAGCCCAGCCGTAGCTACGGGTGGGCTTTGGGACGCGAACGATTGCAGATACTGGTGCAGTTCTTTGACCGCGTCCGTGCGCAATCGCGGCTTCACATCAGGCTGCGGCGGCGGATCCGACAGCATTTCGACAATCGCCATATGCAGCGCAGACACATCGCTCGGCGGCACGAGCCGGCTGGCACCCAGATGGGCAATCTCGGGGATGCCGCCGACGTCCGAAGCCACCCACGGCACGCCGCAGGCACTCGCTTCGAGCAGCACATTCGGCACACCTTCGCTTCTGCTCGGCAGCACGAAGAGGTCGGCGGCGCGATAGTGCTTCGGCAAATCCGCTTGCGGGATCGAGCCGAGAAACTCGACATCCACATTCCATGAAGCCGCATCCGATTGCAGCGCCTTTCGCAGTGGGCCATCCCCAATAACGGTGAGCTTCGCGCCGACTCCGGCCATCGCTTGGATCAGTAGGTCCACGGATTTCACGGGTACGAGGTTGCCAATGAACAGCACGCGATTTACCTTCGCTTTGGCCACCGTCGGGTGAAAGAGAGTCGCATCAACGCCGTCGTAGATCATCTTCACATTCTTTGCGCCGAACTTCGCCACATCCTTCGCCAGGTCCTGACTCACCGCGACCACGCCGTCGGCTTCAGTGAGAGTCTCGATCGTCTTCGATCGCTTCGCGGGATAGTCATCCAGCAGCTTCACATCCGAGCCATGCACCTGGACCACGACGGGCAGATTGTGCTCCCGCGCCAGTTTTACCGCAGCCCAGCCATCAGGGTAGGCCCACGGCGCGAAGACGATGTCCGGTTTGAATTCCGCCACCGCGCGCTTGAATGTGCTTTGCACTGACCAGCGATAGCTCTGCCCGTGCCAACGCAAGAGCCGCGGCGGGTACCAGAATGGCGGGTGTTCCACGATGAGCCCGTCAAGCTCGACGCGTCGCGGGCACTTGAGCGTCCACGACACCGGAGCGATCACCCGCAGCGGGGACAACTCATTCAGCAGGCGGAACTGATGCCGGTTGAACGGTGCGCGGTGCGGTTGCCGGGGGTTCGGATACAGATTCGTGAGCGCCAGGATTCGCATCCGGATTGTTATTCGACTTGCGGCATGTAGAGATAACCCTGCTTTGTGCGAATTCCCGAACACCAGCACCTCTCATGCAACACACGCCCGAACACGAGCGCCTCGCCGACGCGGACGCCGGTAATGCTCCCTGGCACCTCTGGGGACCCTATGTGAGCGATCGCCAATGGGGCACCGTCCGCGAAGACTATTCCGCCGACGGCAACGCCTGGGGCTACATCCCGTTTGAGCACGCCGCCCTCCGGGCCTACCGCTGGGGCGAAGACGGCCTCGCGGCGATCTGCGATCAGAGTCAGCGACTCTGCCTCGGCCTCGCACTCTGGAACGGCGTTGATCCCATCCTCAAGGAGCGGCTCTACGGCCTCGCCAACGAACAGGGCAACCACGGCGAGGACGTCAAAGAACTCTACTACCACCTCGATGCCACACCGACGGGGAGCTATCTCAAGTTTCTCTACAAGTATCCGCAGGCGAAATATCCCTATCGCGATCTCCTCGAGACCAACCAGAAGCGTTCACGACTCGAGCCGGAATATGAGCTCATCGACACGGGTGCGTTCGCCGACGACCGCTACTGGGACGTGCAGGTGGAGTACGCCAAAGCATCGCCGCGGGATGTGCTGATGCGGATCACAGTGCACAACCGCGGCCCGGAGCAGGCGACGCTGCACGTGCTTCCGCACCTCTGGTTCCGCAACACGTGGTCGTGGGAGTTGGAGGCGATTCCGCCGGTGATCAAGGCCGAGAACGACACCACCGCGGCAGCGGTGCACCACGAATGGGACGACTATCGCTGCCACTTCGACGGCTCGCCTGCGCTGCTGTTCTGCGACAACGACACCAACGCGCGGACACTCTTCAACTCCCCCTGCTCGGCCCATCCGAAAGATGCCATTCAATCGTGCGTCGTGCGGAACAATCCCGCTGCGGTGAACCCGGAGCGTACCGGCACAAAGATGGCCGGGCACTACACGCTTGAAGTGCCGGCGAAATCGAGCGCGACCATCCGCGTGCGGTTGCGTTGCTTCTCCGAAGACAAGATCGCCGACGCGTTTGCCGAGTTCGATGCAATCTTCGCCACGCGGCAAGGCGAAGCCGATGCGTTCTTCGCTCCGGTTCAGGCCCACATCCCCAGCGAAGATGGCAAGCGGGTGCACCGCCAGGCGATCGCCGGGCTCGTCTGGACGAAGCAGTACTTCGAGTACGACGTCTGGCGCTGGATTCACGGCGATGCGAGCCAGCCCAAGCCGCCCGATGCCCGCAAGCAGGGTCGCAACCACGACTGGGAGCATCTGAAAAACGCCGACGTGGTCAGCATGCCGGACAAGTGGGAGTATCCGTGGTACGCGGCGTGGGATCTGGCGTTTCACATGGTGCCGTTCGCGGAGTTCGATCCGGAGTTCGCCAAGAGCCAGTTGCTGCTCTTCCTGAAGGATCGCTACATGCATCCGAACGGGCAGTTGCCCGCGTATGAGTGGAATTTCAACGACACCAATCCGCCCGTCCACGGGATTGCCTGCTGGCGCGTCTACAACGCCAGTGCCCGCATACAGGGCTATCAGGATCGCGAGTTCCTCGAGCGCTGCTTTCACAAGTTGATGCTGAACTTCACCTGGTGGGTCAACCGCAAAGACGCCAACGGCCGCAATGTGTTTCAGGGCGGCTTCCTCGGCCTCGACAACATCGGCGTCTTCGACCGCTCGCGGCCACTGCCAACGGGCGGGTTCATCAATCAGGCCGACGCCACCGGCTGGATGGCGATGTACAGCCTGAACCTCATGCGAATCGCGCTCGAGCTTTCACTGGAGAACTGCGTCTACGAAGACATGGCGATCAAGTTCTTCGAGCATTTCCTCGCCATCGCCGACGCCATGACCAAGATGGCCGGCAAGAACATCGGCTTGTGGGACGACGAGGACAAATTCTATTACGACGAACTCGTGCTCCCCGACGGCGACATCGTGCCGCTGAAGGTGCGCTCGCTGGTGGGCCTGATTCCGCTCTTCGCGGTGGAGGTGCTGGAGCCGGAGTTGCTGGCGAAAGTGCCGCAGTTCGCCAATCGCATGCGTTACATCCTCGAGCACCGACCCGACTGGGCGTCGCTGGTCAGCCGTTGGTTCGAGCCCGGTCGCGGTGAACGCCGTTTGCTCTCGCTACTCCGCGGTCACCGCATGAAGTGCCTGCTCAAGCGACTGCTCGATCCGGAGGAATTCCTCAGTGACTACGGCATCCGCTCACTCTCCAAATACCACGACAAGCACCCCTATCAATTCCGCGTCGGCAACGATGTGCTCACGGTTGATTATCAGCCCGCGGAGAGCACGATCCCGGCGTTCGGCGGCAACAGCAACTGGCGCGGACCCATCTGGCTGCCCATGAACTTCCTCATCATCCAGAGCCTACGCCGCTTCCACCATTATTACGGCAATGATTTTCGCATTGAGTTCCCCGTCGGCAGCGGGCAGACGATCACGATTCTCGAGGCCGCGGACGAGATCAGCCGCCGCGTCAGCCGGCTCTTTCTGCGTGACGCCGATGGCCGCCGAGCCTACAACGGCGAATGCGACACGCATCAGAACGACCCAAACTTCCGCGATCACCTGCAGTTCTACGAATACTTCGATGGCGACACCGGCCGCGGCCTCGGCGCCGCCCACCAGTGCGGCTGGACCGCCCTCGTTGCGATGCTGTTGTAACTAGTGTCCGTCGGGAAATGGCGGCTTTTTGATTTTGTCACCTGCCTGGGAACTGGTGGGAGGTGATTGACGCTCAGGAATGCGCTCCGTTTTCGGTGGACCGGTGTGCCAGTGATCGCCGGGGCGACGCCGAGCGACTTTTCGCGCACAGCTTCGCCG
>JBGSSZ010000148.1:0-10739 GCA_041736785.1 Limnoglobus sp. | reverse complement strand
GGAAGCGCTGCCCCAGACCGCACCGCCGGTGCCGGTGTTGCCCGACACCACCACGCGGTCGAGCGTCAGCTTCTCGTTGCTGAATGAAATGGCCGAGCCGCCGCCGGCAAAGGAGTTGCCAGAAATCTTGAGATTGCTGATGGTGACGTCGAGAATGCTGCTGCCGTTGAGAATCTCAAAGGTCCGACCGGAGCTGTTGGTCAGGGTCAACAGGCTCGAACCGGGACCGGTGATCGAGACGTTGTCAGAAATGAGCATCTGGCTGCTGAGCGTGATCGTCTGCGCCGTATTGAACGATGCATCGAAAACGATGTCGTCCGCACCCGCAGCTCCATTGGCGTCGAGCACCGCTTGCCGCAGCGAGCCCGCACCGCTGTCGAGGACGTTGGTGACTGTGAAGGTCGCGGGCACCACCCGCTCTTCAAAGGTGGTCAGCGCCAGCTGGGCCCGGCGGTTGTAGCGGCTCGGCAGCGGCTTGTGAGCCGTGCGGGCCTCCTTGGAATCAAACCAACCATAAACACGACCGTAAAGACGGTTGATCATTCGTGACATCGGTAAAAACTCCTGAGTTGCCGCGAACGGCTACGACTGAATGGGAAGGCGAAACAGTCAGATAAGATGAAACCAACAAACTTAGAAACTGGTTCTGAGCACAATCCAAAGATTTTGACGAATGAAGTCATGGTGCAGGATTGTGAGAGTGTGGTGATAATAGCAAATCTGCACTACACACCGCAAGCGCCTTAACGAGAAAATGATAAAAAAAGTGTTATTGTGGCTAAAGTGGATCAATTTGTGCTCAGACTAAAAACGGCACATTGACGCATTAGCCTATTCTATTGTCGCAAGATGTGCTATCCGTTCATTTCGTTCAAAAGTGAATTACTCTCTCAGCGGAATTGTAGTGCTCCGACTCCAATTCCACTGACGAATTCTTGAGCTGCTACCTTCACTCAGCCTTCCGGGTTGCGGTTGAACTTCTGGAACGGCAGTCGCACGCCGCGGACGTAGACCTGATCGGCGCGGAGGGTGACGACGGGCACACCAAAGCCAGTGTCGGCCCGGAAGGTGACGACATCGTCCTGATCGACACCGTCGCCGCTGACGCCGAGTCCGCCGATGAGCGAGTCGCCGCGATAGAGCGGGGCACTGCCGGGGAAGAAGACCACGCCGTTTTGATTGTTGAGGTTGAACGGACTGCGGAAGTTGGTGCCGGGATTGAAGGCGTTGTAGCCCAGCACGCTCTGGTACGCGGAAGCCGGGAGCGGTGCTCCCACCTGGCGTGCGGTGAGAAGATCGGCACCGCCATCGTTCAGTTGAGAGAAGGGGCCGGGGGGCAGTCCGTCGATGCCTTCAGGGAATCGCGGTTCGGCCAGGTAGCGGAATGTGCGGGCCGTGAACGCCGTGCCGCGGGGCACGCCATCGACCTGATCGACCGTCTGCAACTGATCCGGGTTGGCGTAGTAGAACGCGCTGCGGGCCTTCGCCACGGCGACGTCGATCGAGAAGATCGTCGCGTCGGGCATACGGAACAGGCCGACGAGATTGCCTTCCTGATCAGTGACTGCAAAGACCATTTTCGCCCGGCTGCCGAGCGGTAGACGGATCGCGGCACGGGTTGCATCGGCCTGAGCAATGGCGTTGGTGACAATCTGCACCACTTCGGCGGCTGTGACG
Organism: Limnoglobus sp.; assembly: GCA_041736785.1. Classification (GTDB taxonomy): domain Bacteria; phylum Planctomycetota; class Planctomycetia; order Gemmatales; family Gemmataceae; genus JBGSSZ01. The sequence goes on along the minus strand of JBGSSZ010000148.1, from coordinate 9,062 downwards.
CCGACACCATCGTGCGGCAACACGAGCCAACCCTCGGCTGCGGGCAAACCATCGCGGAGGACGACATCGTCCGCGGGGTTCACCGTGCCGTTGTCGCTGACGACCTGGTTCGTGCCATCGTTGGGGTTCCCGCGGCCGACCGCTCCGCCAACGTTGACGATTGTGTTTGGTCCGGCGAAGGTTCCGCCCGGGCCGATAACATCGAGCGTGATGCCGACGAGATCGATACGTCCGAAGGGCAGGCCGAATCCGGGCGGCAGTGCGACGCCTTCGAGCGTGCCCACGGCGAGTTCGGGACGCGGTTCGATGCCGATGAACGACGTGGCTCCGCCGAGGGTGGCGAAGGCGATCCACTCGGCTTCGAGCGTGCGGTCGGGCTTGGTGGGATCGAAGGTTGTGCTGAGCGAGGAGTTGGACTCGGTGGCGAAGCCGGTCTTGCCGGGGAAGAAGACGCCGATGCCACCGACGACCTGACCGTTCTTATAAATGGGGATTCCACCGGGCAGCGTGGCGATGCCGCGAGCCTGAGCGATGGGGATGCCGTTGGCCGTGCGGGGCGAGACACCACTCTCGACGCCGTACGATTCCGGCGGGAAGAGTTCCTGACCCGGCGGCACGAACGTGCCGTCGGCATTGAACCGCTGAGCAAGGAGCACGTCATCGGCCGTGCCTTTGATGCGGTCGGGGCCAATGGCGTACTGCCCGTCGCGGTTGGTATGCTCGATGGCGAACAGGTCGACCTGCGGCGTGAAGGGCACGTTCGGCGGGAAGTGACCGCCGGTGCCCACGGGTGCCACAAAGCCCGGACCACGGACCGTGGAGTTCGGGTCGGTGATGCTCGGATCGGAGTTCACTTCGCGTTCGGTGATGGTGGTCTGGCTGATGAACTGGATCGTGCGCGAGGTGAGCGGTGCTCCTGCGTTGCCGAAGAAGGCTCCGGTGCGAGCCAGGCTCACAGCACCATCGATGGCGAAGACGAGCCTCGAAGGATCAGTGATGATCTCGGTGGCGACGCCACTTTCGACGCGCACGCCGAGAATGCGACCGTTGCGGTCGGTGATTGCGATAATGGCGTCGCTGCTGGCCGAGGCGGCTGCGGCGCGCTGCAGCAGAATGTCCACTTCCGCGGCGGTGAGTATTTCCTGCGGGAGTCCGAGGACACCGGAGGAGGGCGGCGGGATTTCTTTCTCGCCGAGGACACGGGAGCCGCCACCGAGCGCGACGCCGTCGCCGGGACGGGCTTTGTAGATGTCGTCGAGCAATGAGGCGACGAAATTGTTGTCAGCGTTGGCCCCGGCGAGGAAGTCGGCATCGCTGCCGCCGTCGAACGAGGTCGAGCCTCCGCCGCCCGAGAGTTTGTCACGGTTACCTGCACCGGTGAGCGTGGTCGTGAGCGTCAGGGCATTGTCGACGCGCACGACATCAGCGCCTGCTCCGCCGATCACATTGAGTGCGCTGACTCCGCCGGCAGCAAAGCGGCCGACGATCGCACCGTCGCTGCGGACGACGATCTCGCCCCCCTCACCGAAAACGTCGATGCGTCCGCCGTCGGCATCCGCCGCGATCGTGAGCGTGGTGCCCACAAGTGAAGCGGTGGCCGCGGGCTGAACCCGGCTTTCGAGTTGGAGCAGTTTCAATCGCACGCTCATCGCACATCCTCTGGCTCTGCAATCCCTATCGTCGGCAGAATCGTCAGGGTCACTTGACTCGAAATCTTGCCCAGTTTGCCTTTTCAGAACTTTCAGATTTATCGTCATGCTCGGCACAATCGTTAGCCGATGGATTGCGACAATGGGAAACCGCCTGCTATCCCTGATCGCTTTAGCCGCGAGCTTCGCTGCGGGTGCCGTACAGGCTCAGGAGCGGGATCCGATCGAGCGACCGCTGATTCAGGGTCCGATTGTCCCCGAGCCGTACGCGGCTCCGAAGCTGCTGATCAACCCGAGCCCCTTCGAAGCTCCGCTCGGGTTCAGCGGACCCAGCCGCGTGCTGCTCCGCAGCGGCGACAACGACGAATACGAAACGATGGAAGACCGCTGGCGGCAGGGGATGCCGACGTGGGACCGCCGCGGCACACCCAAAGGACGTGCGTTCGACGAAAACTTCATGCTCGGCCGCTGGTTCGACCCGTACAACTTGAACTTTCTCAAAGGTGATTACCCGATCCTCGGGCAACATACTTTTTTAAATGTGACGGCGACGACCACGGCGCTCTTTGAGGGTCGTCAGGTACCGCAGGCGACGACGCCTTTCGAGAGCACAGCTCGCGAAGCGCAGAACGAGTTCTTCGGTCGGCCCAATCAGTTTTTCTACACGCAGCCGATCTTCGTCAGCTTCGACCTGTTCCACGGTGACGCGGGGTTCAAACCCGTCGACTGGCGCATCCGGTTGACGCCTGCCTTCAATGTGAACTACCTCGACACCGAAGAACTCGCCATCGTCAATCCCGACGTGCGGCGGGGCACGACTCGCGGACGAACCTGGACCACGCTGCAGGAATGGTTCGGCGAAGTGAAGCTCTTCGACCACGGCAACGAATACGACTTCGTCAGCCTCCGCGCCGGTTCGCAGCCGTTCACCTCCGACTTCCGCGGCTTCATCTTCAGCGACGTGAACCGCGGCGTGCGCATCTTCGGCACCGGCGAAAGCAACCGCAACCAGTTCAACCTCGCGTACTTCCGCCAACTGGAAAAGGAAACGAACAGCGGACTGAATACCTTCGAGGACCGCGATCAGAACATCGTCATCGCCAACTTCTACCGCCAGGACTTCCTGATCACCGGCTACACCGGCACGGCCAGCGTGCACTACAACAACGACGGCCCCGACTTCCTCTTCGACCGCAACCACGTGCTGGTGCGGCCCGACCCGACAGGTGTTTTCGCACCGCACCGGGTGGAATCGGTCTACCTCGGCGTGGGCGGCGACGGCCACATCGGTCGCTACAACCTCTCGAACGTGATGTATCTCGCGCTCGGCCGCGACAGCATGAATCCGATCGCCGGGCGACCGCAGGAGATCGTGGCCAAGATGGCTGCCGTCGAACTCAGCTACGACCGCGACTGGGCCCGCTTCCGCGGCAGCTACATGTATCAGAGCGGTGACAACAACCCGAACGACGGCACCGCCGCCGGCTTCGACAGCATCCTCGACAACACGAATTTTGCCGGCGAGGCCAGCTACTGGAACCGTCAGTCCATCGCCCTCTTCGGCGTCAATCTCATGCAGCGAAACTCGCTCTACAACAACCTGCGGTCGAGCAAGATCCAGGGGCAGAGCAACTTCGTGAACCCCGGTCTGCAACTCGTGAACTTCGGCGTGGACGTCGACATCACCCCGCGTCTGCGCAGCATCAACAACTTCAACCATCTCTGGTTCGACAGCACCAAGGTGCTCGAGACCTATCTGTTTCAGTCGAACGTCGACAAAGCGATCGGCTTCGACCTGAGCACCGCGGTGGAGTACCGCCCGGCGTTGAACAACAATTGCATCATCAACGCCGGCGTGGCTGTGCTCATTCCCGGCAGCGGCTTCCGCCAACTCTACAACCGCCTCGAAGCTCGGGTGAACCCCATGGTCGCAGGCTTCCTCGAAGTGACGCTGACGTATTGATTGAAGAGTCCGCAGCGCAAGCAAGGCAATCACAGCAATTCACTTACTTGCTCTCATACGGTTCCCGCTGATTACGGGTCTCGTCTTGCGAAGAACTGTACCCGTCGCTGACGCTTCCGGCTCGTGGCGATCAGGTCTCGTCTTGCGAAGAACTGTACCCGTCGCTGACGCTTCCGGCTCGTGACGATCATTCCTGTGACGTGTATCATTTTCAAGTTGTGTTCGCTTCTCGATCACGTACCCTGCAATGCAAACTTCAATCGGTCCCGATGGAGCGATGCGGTGGCCTCCACGACGGCATTTCGTGATGCTCTCATCCTCACCGGCCCGACCGGTAGCGGAAAGACGGCGCTCGCGCTCGAGCTGGCCGAGCGACTGCCGGCGGAGATCATCGCGCTCGACTCCATGACGCTCTATCGCGGCCTCGACATCGGCACCGCCAAGCCGACCCGCAAGGAGCAGAGCCGCGTTCGCCATCATCTCATCGATGTGCTCGACCCGCAGGAGAGTGCGAGTGTGGCGTGGTGGCTCGATCGTGCGGCAGTGGCCTGCGAAGAGATCCGCTCGCGGGGCCGGGTGCCGTTGCTGGTCGGTGGGACGCCGTTCTACCTCAAGGCACTGCTGCATGGACTCTTCGAGGCCCCGGCAGTTGACGCCGCGATCCGCGAGGCACTGGAAGCGGAAGCCCGCACCATTGGCGTTGAGGCTCTGCACGCCAGACTGGCCGCAGTCGATGCCCGCACGGCGAGCCGAGTGCATCCCAACGACACTCGCCGCGTCGTGCGGGCCCTTGAGATCTTCACCGCAACCGGGCGACCCATCAGCGAACTGCAATCCACCTGGGAGAGCGCGACGTTTGAGAATGCGTCACCGACGATGAACACGATCCCGGCCGTGATGCTCGACTGGCCGCGGCAGGTCCTCGTCAGCCGCATCGAACAGCGGGTGCAGCAGATGCTCGCAGCCGGTTGGCTTGAGGAATGCCGTGGGCTGCTCAATCAGCCGCTGAGCAAGGAAGCGTTGCAGGCGGTCGGCTATCAGGAATTGTTTCAGCACCTTCGTGGCGAGCTTGACCTCGCTGCAGCCGTGGAGCGGATCGTGATCCGCACGCGGCAGTTCGCCAAGCGGCAGCTCACCTGGTTCCGCAAACTCCCGGTCACACCGGTGGCCGCGGACACACCGGAACTGGCCGTGCGGGTTTTGACCGCATGGAAAGCCGTTTGCCCAGAAAGAAATCTTGAAGCTCCGGCGCAAGACCTGCAGACCATTGAGTAGGATAAAGCGTCACGTACCGGATGATCCCTCATTTTTGGCAGCACACGCAGCCCGGTGTGTGCTAATAAAAGATGAGTTGCGAATGCCAACCGCATCGCTCCGGGTGGCGTTCCCAACGAGGAAGGATTACGGTTTATGCGACATGTGACATTTCTCGTCTTGGAAGGTGTGGACAAAGGTCGCGTCTTCCGCGAATTGTCCATTCCGGTCACGATTGGTCGCGAGGAGGGGAATGCCCTCCGCCTGAACGACGAACGCGTCAGCCGCTACCACGCCAAAGTGCAATACGAAGATGGCGACGTGATCATCACCGATCTGGACAGCACCAACGGCACGCGGGTGAACGGGGCCACGGTGCAGATCCGCCGACTGCGGGCGGGGGATCAGGTGTCGGTGGGCCGCAGCATGCTGCTCTTTGGCACGATGGAAGAGATCGCGGCCCGCAAGTTGATGGCCAACGATCTGACTGCGGTGCCGAACGGCGCGCAGACCGTGCGGGCAGATGAACTGGCGGCACTCGGCGTGGGTCGCGGTGCCCGCGAGCAGACCCAGCTTGAGCCGCACGCGCCGCCCGAATGGAGTGCCCGCGACGAGGACATTCCGCCGCTGCCGCAGAAGCTGAGTGGTGCTCAGTGTGCCCGGCTCGCGGAGATATTCGACCACCTCCACCGCGGCATCACGCTCGCCGCCGAGACTATCGACGCCAACGACGACGGCACCGAAGTGCGGATGAACTTCAACGAATGGCAGATGGTGCAGGCCGTGCAGATGCTCCTGGCCCGCTACGGCCGCCTGGTCGCCGAACCCGATCCGCGAATCTGAGTGCCTCGATTCGATCCCGATCTCATGCAGAATCTGCTTGACTTGCCGCGCCATGGCGGCTATCGCGCTCTTGACTTCTCCGCTCCATCACTAGAATTCTTGTTTCAGCATTCCGAAGATGCCTGCGACCTCCGCGGGCCGGATGCGGCCTCCAACCGACGGGTTTCAGCACTTCATGGTCAATCGCAATCTCATGCGTCAATACGACGCCCCTCTCGAATTCGAAGAAAAGATCGACGACGACTTCCTCACTGAAATTGCCAAGTGGATCGACCGGCCCGACGGGGATTTCGACGCGAACAAGATCGTCAAAGGCCGCGTCGTCGAGATCCGCGGCGAAGAGATCGTCGTTGACATCGGCTACAAGAGCGAAGGCCTGATCCGGCTCGATGAATGGCGCGAAGAAGGCGTCGAGACGCCGCTGCCCACGATCGGCGAAGAAGTCGAAGTGCTCCTCGAAACCGTCGAAGGCGAAGATGGCGGCATCCTGCTCTCCTACCGCAAAGCCAAACGCCAGAAGGAATGGAACTCGGTCCTCGAGAAACACAAGGAAGGCGATGTCGTCAGCGGCCTGGTGCTCAAGAAGATCAAGGGCGGCCTGCTCATCAACATCGGCGTCAACGTCTTCCTGCCCGCGTCGCAAGTGGATATCCGACGTCCACCCGACATCGGCGACTACATCGGCAAGTCGATCGACTGCACGATCCTCAAGATCGACACCGAGCGTCGCAATATCGTGGTCAGCCGTCGCAAGCTCATCGAAGACCGCCGCAACGTGCAGCGCGAGAAGCTGATGAGCGAACTGCAGGTCGAGCAGATCCGCAAGGGTGTCGTCAAGAACATCGCCGAGTTCGGTGCGTTCGTCGATCTCGGCGGCATCGACGGGCTCCTGCACATCACCGACATGGGCTGGCACCGCGTCACCAACCCGCACGATGTGGTCAAGATCGATCAGGAGCTTGAGGTCTACATCCTGCACATCGACCGCGAGAAGAACAAGATCGCGCTCAGCCTCAAGCACAAGACGCCGAGCCCGTGGCAGAACATCGAGACGAAGTATCCGAAGGGCTCACGGCACAACGGTGAAGTCGTCAACATCATGCCCTACGGTGCGTTCGTCAAGCTCGAGAGCGGCATCGAAGGCCTGGTCCACATCTCCGAAATGAGCTGGACCAAGCGCATCAGCCACCCGAACGAAGTCGTCAGCACCGGCGACAAGGTCGAAGTCGAAGTGCTCGCCATCAACCACGAGAAGAAGGAAATCTCGCTCGGGATGAAGCAGTGCTCCAGCAACCCGTGGGACGAAGTGGCCAAGCGCTATCCCACCGGAGCCCAGGTCAGCGGCGTGGTGCGGAACCTCACCAACTATGGGGCGTTCATCGAAATCGAAGACGGCATCGATGGCCTGTTGCACGTCAGCGACATGTCATGGGTCCGCAAGGTCTCGAACCCCAGCGAAGTCGTCAACAAGGGGCAGAAGGTCACCTGCGTGGTGCTGAGCGTCGATCAGGAGCGCAAGCGCGTGGCCCTCGGCCTCAAGCAGATGAACAACGACCCGTGGGAAGGCGACATCCCCGACCGCTTCAAGCCCGGCCAGAAGGTGCAGGGGAAGGTCACGAAGCTCACCAACTTCGGTGTGTTCGTCGAACTCGAGCCCGGCCTCGAAGGCCTGCTGCACATTTCCGAACTCTCCGACGGCAAAGTCGAGAGCCCTGAGGAAGTGGTCAAGGTCGGCGACGACATCGATGTGAAGGTGCTCCGCGTGGACAACAAGGACCGCAAGATTGGCCTGACGATGAAGAACGTCGACGATCCGACGGTGCCGGAGGATGCGGAGATCGAGAGCATGGACCGTCCGAAGGAGCCGAAGAAGGACCTCCGCGGCGGCACCGGCGCCGCCGGCCCGCTGATCCAGATGCCGGGAAGCTGAGCCGCTCCAGAGTTGTGAATCCCGACGCACGATCCATCTGGGTCGTGCGTTGTTTTTTCCATCTTGCTCTCGCGGTGTGGGTCACGCTACAGTCGCGGCACGATGCACATTTTCATCAGTGCCGGTGAGCCGAGCGGGGACCTCCACGGGGCCAATCTGGCACTCGCGCTGAAGAAATTCCATCCCGAGGCGAGGATCACCGGCTTCGGCGGCGACCGCATGACTGCGGCCGGCGTCAAACTGCTCTACCCGCTCACAGATCTGGCCGTGATGTGGCTCGGTCGCGTGCTCGCACATCTGCCGACGTTCTTCCGACTGGCGAAGCAAGCCAAGGACTACTTCGAGACCGAGAAGCCCGACGCAGTCGTGCTGATCGACTATCCCGGCTTTCACTGGCACATTGCCAAACGGGCGAAAGCCGCGGGCATTCCCTGCTACTATTTCGTGCCGCCGCAGTTGTGGGGCTGGGCCGGGTGGCGGGTCAAGAAGATGCAACGCAGCGTCGACACTGTGCTGACCGCCCTGCCCTTCGAGGAGACGTGGTACGCCGAGCGAGGAGTGCGAACGCACTATGTTGGGCATCCCTATTTCGACGACCTCGCCGCCCAGACCCTCGATGCGAGTTTCCTGGCGAGCGAGCGACGGGATCGACGACCGGTGATCGCGCTCCTGCCTGGTTCGCGGAATCAAGAGGTGGCGGGTAACTGGCCGGTGATGCTGCGCACGGCGGAGCGGATCCATGCGGCCCGACCCGGCACGCGGTTCCTCGTCGCGGCGTACAAGGAAAGCCATGCAACGAGCATCCGTTCTGCACTGAAGGATGTGAAGCTCCCGATCGCCGTGCATGTCGGTCGCACACCGGAGATCATCGAACTCGCCGAGGCGTGTTTGGCGGTGAGTGGCTCCGTGGGCTTGGAGATGCTCTATCGCCGCAAGCCCGCGGTGGTCGTCTATCGCGTGGGTCGCATGTTCAAATTCGTCGCCCGGCAGTTCGCCACCTGCAAGTACATCAGTCTGGTGAATCTGCTCGCCGACGAGGAGCTTTATCCCGAATTCATCCTGACCCGCGACGACGAACCGCGGATCGCCGAGCAGATTCTGACCTGGCTCGACGATCCGCAGGTGCGAAGCGAGCGGGTGTCGCGGTTGACGAGCCTGCGGAATCGCGTGGCGGTTCCGGGTGCCTGTCAGCGGGCGGCGGAGTTTCTCCAAAACACCACATTTCCGCTGCGGAAAGTGGCCTAACCTCGGCTACAGTAAACGCATGGCCGAACCCTCCGTCGCGGTGCAGGATTATCTCAAGGCCATCCACCGGCTGGGTGGGGCGGAGCACGTCGTGAGCCCGGCGGAGATCGCCACGCTGCTCGACGTGAAAGCGCCCTCGGTGACGGGCATGCTCAAGCGGCTCGATGAAGCGGGCTGG
>JBGSSZ010000142.1:0-7115 GCA_041736785.1 Limnoglobus sp. | reverse complement strand
CTCGCCGAACGAACGCGACTGTGCCGACTCAATCACCGCCGGGCTGCTGAATACTATCGATGTGCCCAACCTGATCGAGAATGCCTACCGCGACGGCGTTCGGGCGTTTGTTGAGATCGGCCCCGGCGGGTCCACGTCGCGTATGATCGACGCAATCCTCGGCGATCGCCCGCACGTCGCCCGCACCATTGCCGCACCGCGGCAGGACGGTGGGTCACAAGTGCTGCGACTGTTCGCACGTCTTCTCGCGGAACGCTTCCCCTTCACGCTCGCCGCGCTCTATGGCACTGACACCGCGTGCGCGGGCCATCAGCCGCTGGCTACCACCGGGCCTGTCGTTGTGATCCCCACGGGTCTGGCTGCACCTGCCCCGTTGCCCGTCGCTGCGGCGCCAGAAGCGGAGCCGAACGTCGCCGCACCTCACATTGTGTTTCAAGCATCGGACCTCTCATCGTTTATCGCCGCAGCCACCAACATGAGCAACGCCACGGCCGAGGCCCACGCACAGTTTCTCAGCGTGCAGGAGGGATTCGCGAACACAGCCATGCAGGCGGTGCAACTGCAGAATGAACTGGTGCAGCGATTGCTAGGACGCGAGCCGCTAGTTGACGTAATCCCGCGGTCGCTGAGCTTCGAGCAATGCAAGACGTTTGCCATCGGCAAGCTCGGCGACGTGCTCGGCCCGCAGTATGCGGAGGTGGATCGCTTCCCCACGCGGGTGCGGCTGCCGGACGGGCCGCTGATGCTGGTCGATCGTATTCTCAGCATCGAAGGAGAGCCGAAATCGCTCACGACCGGTCGCGTGCTCACCGATCACACCGTGCACGCGGATCGGTGGTATCTGGACGCGGGTCGCTGCCCGGTAAGCGTCACCGTGGAAGCCGGGCAGGCCGATCTCTTTCTCAGCGGCTTCCTCGGAATCGACTTCCAGACCCGCGGGCTCGCCGTCTATCGATTGCTCGACGCCGTCGTCACCTTCCACCGCAGCCTGCCCCGCATCGGCGAGCGCATCGACTACGACATCCGTATCGACGGCTTCTTCCATCAGGCCGACTCCTGGCTCTTCCGCTTCCGCTTTGAGGGCACCATCGATGGCGTGCCGATGCTCAGCATGCAGAGCGGTGTCGCCGGCTTTTTCACCGACGCGGCCCTCGCTGCCGGTCAGGGCATCGTCCATACCAAACTCGACCTGCAGCCGCAGCCGGGCAAAATCGTCGATTTCACACCGCTCGCACCGATTGCAGAGTGCTCGCTCGATGAGGCCGCGGTCGAAGCCCTCCGCCGCGGCGACTACACCGCAGCCTTCGGGGATGTCTTTGAGACGACGCAACGCCTGAGCGCGCCGATGAAGCTTCCCGGCGGCATGCTGCGACTGGTCGACCGCGTTCCGCGACTCGAACCGCACGGTGGTCGCTTCGGCATTGGCTTCATCCAGGCGGAGTACGACATTCGGCCGCGTGAATGGTTCATCGAATGCCACTTCATCGATGACAAGGTCATGCCAGGCACGCTCATGTACGAGTGCTGCCTGCACACGCTGCGAATCTTCCTGCATCGCATGGGGTGGATTGGCGAGGAAGGCACCGTCTGCGAACCGGTTCCGGGCATCGCCAGCCGGCTCAAGTGCCGCGGGCAGGTGCTGGAAACGACTCGTCGCGTGACGTATGAGGTGACTGTCAAGGAAATTGGCTACCAGCCGGAGCCGTACGCGATTGCGGATGCGCTGATGTATGCCGACGACAAACCGATTGTCGAAATCACCAACATGTCGCTGCGAATGCAAGTGCCGCGTGCTGATCTCGAATCACTATGGTCAGTCCCCGCCGTGGCCCCGGTGCGCCGCTACGAGCACGATCGCATTCTGGCGTATTCCAATGGCAAGCCGTCGGAAGCCTTCGGCGATGCATATCGCGTTTTCGACCAGGATCGCATCATCGCCCGCCTGCCGGGGCCGCCGTATCAATTCCTCGATCGCGTCATTGATGTCCACGGCAAAGCCTTCGAGCTCGTGGCCGGTGCGTCGTGCGTGGCGGAGTATCAAATCCCTGCCGATGCCTGGTATTTCGCTGCCAATCGATCGCCGTTGATGCCGTTCAGCATTCTGCTGGAGATCGCACTCCAGCCCTGCGGCTGGCTCGCGGCGTACTGCGGGTCCGCGCTGACCAGTCCGCACGATCTCAGCTTCCGCAATCTCGGCGGCGAAGCCGTCCAGCACCGCGCCGTCACCGCTGAGCTTGGCCTGCTGACGACCACCGTCACCATGACCAAGGTCTCATCCTCCGCGGGGATGATCATTCAGCACTACGACATGAGCGTGATGTGCGAAGCCGGCGTGGTCTATGAGGGTAACACCTACTTCGGCTTCTTTGCGAAGTACGCGTTGAAGAATCAGGTCGGCATGCCGCAGGCCCAAGTGCCGTTCCTGACCGACGAGCAGAAGGCCTTCGCCGACAGCGGGATCCTCCCCCACGACGCGCCGTTCCCAGAGGCGATGCTCCGCATGGTCGACCAGATCGATGGCTGGCTACCGCAGGGGGGGCGGGCCGGGCTTGGGCTCATCCAGGGTCGCATCGCCGTCGATCCCGAATTCTGGTTCTTCAAAGCCCACTTCTATCAGGATCCAGTCTGGCCCGGCTCACTTGGGCTGGAATCATTTCTCCAATTGCTCAAGTATGTCGCCTGGAAGAAGTGGACAGTCAGCCCGCGAGATGGCTGGCAGACCACCGCCCTCGGCACGAGGCACAAGTGGAGTTACCGCGGCCAAGTGCTGCCAACCGATCGCGAAGTGACTGTGGTGCTGGAAGTCACCGCCGAGGACCGCGAGCAGCAGAAGCTTACCGCCGACGGATATCTGGTGGTCGACGGGCGAATTATCTACCAGATGACCGATTTCACCCTAGAATAGCCCGGCTAGGGATTGGCCACGCACTCCTCAGGAACAGAGCTTCGATGATCTACAATCGCGTGCATCTTGAGAGTATTGGCTACGAACTCCCACCTGTTGTGGTCAGCACCAGCGAGCTCGAAGCGCGCCTCAAGCCGCTTTACGAGAAGCACAAGTTGCCGACGGGCCAACTCGAACTGCTCACCGGCATCGGCGAACGCCGCTGGTGGCAGCCGCAGCATTCACTCTCCGACGGGGCCACGGTCGCGGCCCGCAAGGCACTTCAGCAGGCGAATTTCAACCCGAAGGATGTGGACATCCTGATCTATGCCGGCGTCTGCCGCGAACAGTTCGAGCCCGCCACAGCATGCAACGTCGCCGCCAACCTCGGCATCAGCACGGATGCGACTGTCTACGACCTCAGCAACGCCTGCCTGGGCGTGCTCAACGGCGTCGTCGAAGTGGCCAACCGCATCGAACTCGGCCAATGCCGCAGCGGGCTGGTCGTCAGTTGCGAGAGTGCTCGCGAGATCAATGAAAACGTGATCGACCGCATGGTGCAGACGAAGTCACTCGATCTGTTCCGGTCGAGCATCGCCACACTCACCGGCGGGTCCGGGGCAGTCGCGGTGCTGGTGACGGATCAGTCCATGTCGAGCGGACGCCGCAAGCTCATCGGCGGCGCGACCAAGAACGCACCGCAGCACAATAATCTGTGTCGCTGGGGCATGCAGCAAATATTTCCCGATCCGATCGAACGACTGCTCGAAGCCGAGCTCTCGCTCGCCGTGACCAAATATCTCGGAGCGAACGCCGGGGCCATTCTGCAGCGGTCCATCGATATCGGCATGAAGCACGTGATGGTGCCGGTGATGGAGACGCACGCTGGCGAAGTGCTGAAGTTCGGCATCGATCTGGGCTTCCGCACCTGGACGCAGTTTCTCACCAAGCTGGGCTGGACTCTGCACCCTGACAAAGTGATCTGCCATCAGGTCGGCGCGGGTCACCGCGACGCGATGTTGAAGGCGTTCGAGATCAATCCCGCGAGCGATTTCAGCACGTTCCCGTACCTCGGCAATATCGGCACGGTGAGCCTGCCACTGACCGCGGCCCTCGCGGAGGAACGCGAGTTCCTCGTCCCTGGCGACCGCGTCGGCTTCCTCGGCATCGGCTCGGGGCTGAACTGCATGATGCTCGGGATCGAATGGTGATGTCCGCCGCACCGGATCCACACACATTCAAGACGCCTGCGGGCAAACTCAGCTACATCGATGCCGGTCGCCCGGCTGGTCAGCCAGTTGTGATGCTCCACGGCAATCCCACGTGGAGCTATTACTATCGTAACGTCATTGCTGATTTGAAATCGGATTATCGCTGCATCGTACCCGATCACATTGGCTGCGGGCTTTCTGACAAGCCGCCAATCACGCAATATGATTACTCACTCAAGAGCCGCATCAATGATTTGGAAGCACTGCTCGACCATCTCAATGTCAAAGACAATATCACATTGATCCTGCACGACTGGGGTGGCATGATTGGCATGGGCTACGCCGCACGGCACCCGGAGCGTATCAAGCGTATCATTGCGGGCAACACCGGTTGCACGCGACTCCCTGCCGGCAAACGCCTTCCTCTGGGCTTGAAGATCGGGCGCAAGTCCAAGCTCGGCGAATGGCTGATTCTCAATCGCAATCTCTTTTGTAAGCTCGCCGCGAAGTGGTGTGTGACCCGCAAACCGCTGCCGCCGGAAATCAAAGACATGTATATGAAACCGTATGACACGCCGGAGAACCGCATTGCAGTCTTGAAATTCGTGCAGACGATTCCGCTCAGCGAGAAAGACGCCGGCTGGGATATTGTGATGGATGTGGAGAAGAGTCTGCCGAAGTTCAAGGATGTGCCGACGCTCTTGCTCTGGGGCATGAAGGATTGGGTGTTTGACCAGCATTTCCTCGCCGAGTGGCAGAGGCATTTCCCGCATGCCGAGTCGCACACCTGGCCCGACTGCGGCCACTATCTGCTGGAGGACGCGGGGGACGAGGCTATTATCAAAATGAGGGAGTTTCTGGAGAAGCACCCCATATCTGCATGAAATGCACAGATCAGAGACTCGCTGAGATCGTATGAGCAGCGTCAACGTTGCATTGTATTTGAGTCTGTTCGCCCAACGCGAACCGGACCGCGCCGCGGTGATCGTAGCCCGGACCGGGCACTCGCTCAGCTTTCGTGAACTGAATGACGCCTCCGATGCACTCGCTCGCGGCCTGATCGCTGCAGGCATCACCCGCGGTACGCACGTCGCGGTGATGGTGCCGCCGTCGCTCGAATTTTTCACGCTGGTCTTTGCACTGTTCAAAGCGGCAGCCGTGCCGGTGATGATCGATCCCGGCATGGGTGCGAAGAATCTGGGAGTGTGCCTGGAGGAATCGCAGCCCCAGGCGTTCATCGGCATCGCGAAAGCCCATCTCGCCCGGCAGCTCTTCGGATGGGCGAAGTCCAGCATCACCGTCAACGTCGGTCGGACGCGGTTTTTCTGCGATCACTCGCTTCGCAGTGTGCAACTTGCAGGCTCAACGGCGGAATCTTCAACTCTGCACTTGGATGTGGACGCCGATGACACGGCAGCGATTCTTTTCACCAGTGGCAGCACGGGAATTGCCAAGGGCGTTGTCTACACACATGGCATTTTCGCGGCCCAGGTCGAGCTCTTGAAGACCCTTTACGGTATTGAGCCGGGCGAAGTCGATCTGTGCACCTTTCCGCTGTTCGCGCTCTTCGGTCCCGCCCTCGGAATGACCTGCGTGGTGCCGACGATGAATTTCTCGCGGCCAGCGACAATCAATCCGCAACTCACCATAGACACGATCAATAAGTATCAGGCGACGAACCTCTTCGGCTCGCCGGCGGTGATTCGGGCCTTGAGTTATCGGAATGTGCATCTGCCAACTTTGCGGCGGGCAATTTCCGCGGGAGCGCCGGCAACGCTCGACGTGATCGAGCGATTCACGAAGCTGATTCACGAGCCGCGACCGTCAGGGAGCGGAGACTCCGACGCTCCCTTACGGTCGCGGCTCGTATTTACGCCCTATGGCGCGACGGAGGCCTTGCCCGTTGCGAACATCGCCAGCGACGAACTCCTCGCGACGCGGCATCTCACCGAAACCGGCCACGGCCTGTGCATCGGTCGCCCGGTGCCGGGCGTGACGGTGCACATCATCCCCATCGACGATGGCCCGGTGCCGGTGTTCGAGAGTTCAAAGTGCCTGCCGCCGGGGGAGATCGGCGAGTTCGTCGTCCGCGGGCCAATTGTCACGAAGAGCTACTGGAAGCGCGACAACGCCACCAATCTCGCCAAGATGCACGATCCCGCGACGGGGGAGATTCTCCATCGCATGGGCGATGTCGGCTACTACGACGAACAGGGCCGTTTGTGGTTCTGCGGCCGCAAGAGCCAGCGGGTGGTGACGGAGCACGGGACCCTCTTTACCGATCAGGTTGAGCCAATATTCAATTCACATCTCGGGCGTACCGCACTTGTCTGCGTCCGCGGGCGACCCGTGCTCTGCTGTGAAACTGGTCTCGAGAGGTCCAACCCTCCATGTCTATGGCTTGAGCATGAGGTGATGCTTCGGAATCTTGCTCGAAAAAACACACTGACGCAACACATTCATGATTTTCTCGGCTACTGTGGCAGCTTCCCTGTTGATCCGCGGCACAATTCGAAGATCAACCGCGAGAAGCTCGCTCTCTGGGCGGCGAAGCAGTTGTCCACATAGAACAGCACCATGAAAGTCCTCGTCACCGGCGGCGGCGGGTTCCTGGGAGGGGCCATCGTGCGCCGGCTCAAGAGCCGCGGCGACGACGTCGTTTCCTTCACGCGTTCCGCGTATCCCTGGCTGCGTGAGATCGGCGTCGTGGAAGCCCGCGGCGACCTCAGCAACCGCACCACACTGGAAGCCGCTATGCATGGCTGCCAGGCTGTGATCCATGTGGCTGCAAAGGCAGGCGTCTGGGGCCGCAAGTCGGACTATCACTCCACCAACGTTCTCGGCACGAAAAACGTCATCGATGCGTGCCAGGCCACGGGTGTGCAAACCCTCGTCTACACCAGCACACCGAGCGTGGTCCACACCGGCCGCGACATCCTCGGCGGGAATGAATCGCTTCCCTACAGCCCGCACTACGACGCCTGGTACCCGGCCACGAAAGCCGAAGGGGAGCGTGCTGT
>JBGSSZ010000008.1:0-1517 GCA_041736785.1 Limnoglobus sp. | reverse complement strand
TGACCAAGGTGAGGCCGCCATCATGACGCTCGCCGCCCACTATAGGCTGAGCTTCCTGCTCCAGGATACGGCGGCCGACGCGGCCTGACCGACGGAGCGGGCCGCGCACCTTGCGGTTCGCCAACGACCAAGGAGCCGATGTTTGGCCGCCGCTCAGCGAACGTCGGCTTTGCCAACCAACTACCGACCGGATCGCGACGCAGCGAAGGACTGCTTGCCGCCCTGAACGACGGGCTGGCCACTTTAGTCAAGAACGGCCCGAGGCCGCGCTTTGGTTGACCCCTGGCATTCTGCGGAGCGGTTTACCCCTTCGGCGGCGGCCGTCCGACCGAGCGTCGGTGGCGAGGGTACAGTGGGTGCAATCCTGTGATCGAACCTCAAGTCCGGACCTTTAGATCGAAGTTCTGTCAGCGGCGGATACCTCCCGGTGCGGCAGCAAAGTCCCGTCCAGCGGACGCTCTGCAAGTACAGGGAGCGACGCGACGCCCTATCTCCTCAAAATCTGACGCCCTATCTCCTCAGGATCTAACGCCCGGGGTAGACCACGTCGTCGCCGGCGCGCTGCGCCCGGCTCGAGCGAACCGACCCTCGCGCCGTCTCCTTTACCTGACGCAGGCATACACCTCCACCCCAGACCGGCGCGCGATGGTCGCGTCCGGCTGGAGACCTGATGATGCAAAACCTGCTGTCCAGCGCCGAGCTTGCCGACGCACTCATGACGAAGCCGTCCGTCTTCCTCTTTCCCGAGGACCGTGGCGGGACGACGCTGCTCCACTCGATCCCCGGGCGCTCCAGCGAGTACATCAGCGTCAACCGGGCGGGCATCGTTCTGTTCTCGTCGCGTCTGCCGAGTGGCTGCGGAGAGGTTCGCTCGGTAGACAACACCATCGCCCGCGCCTTACCGGCGCTGATCGCCCGTGGCGAGCGCATGGCCCGCGAGGGGCGGGCTCCACTGAACGAAGCGATCTTCGATCTCTAACCCGAACAAGGCGCGCGGTCGTCGCGGGGGCTCGGCGCCGCCGAGGTCAGGGTGGGTTCGGAGGACTGGAGGCTGACCATGTCGACAGAACTCCTTCCCGCCCCCCGCCCGACCCGTGTCGCCAGGAACAAAGGCCGCATCGTCGGCCAGAAGCGGCCCTGCACCGAAGCACGTCTGGTCTATTGGCCTGCGCCTTGAGGATGCCGGCGAAACGCGCCACCTCGCGCTATGCAACAACGGCGTGACCTGGTCGCGCTTCAGGTCCGCGACCGCCAGACGGTACCTCATCAAGCGCGCGCAAAGACAACTCACGGTTATTCGGATCTTTCGCGATTCTCGGAAACTCGATCAGCTCGAAGGAGTTCGGACATCTGCTCCGATCCATCCGCCAAATCGGTATTCGCGGGTCTAATGATGAGCTTAAGGCTTCTGTTCTGATCTCGAATTGCGGCCGCCCGGCCGGGCGAAATCCCGAGGTACTCCGGCGTGGCCAACGGCCGCTCTGGCCGAGCCGCCGGCGCGGCAGTCGCTGCGTCGC
>JBGSSZ010000667.1:0-6172 GCA_041736785.1 Limnoglobus sp. | reverse complement strand
GGACCAATTGCTGGAGGAGTGATGTGGGGGAAAGCCCATCGCTTTTGGGTGCCGTTTCTGACATGACATCCCTATCGTATAACAAAACGCACTCTTCGAGGTTGCCCATGAAAGTCCACGAATATCAGGCGAAGGAACTGCTCGCCCGCTACGGTGCCGCGATTCCGAAGCACATCGTCGTCCGCAGCGCGGACGAAGCGGAGACGGCGTTCGACGCACTCGCCAATGGCGGCGGCGTAATGCTCAAGGCCCAGATCCATGCCGGCGGCCGCGGTGCGGGCAAGCTCCTCGGCTACTCCGAGAAGCTCGGCGGAGTGAAGTTCGTCCCCTCCAAAGCCAAAATGCGGCCCGTCGCCGAGGCAATGCTGAAGCACCCGCTGCACACCAAGCAGACCGGGCCCGAAGGTCAGCCGATCCGCACCATGATCGTGCAGGCCGACGCCGAGCCGGCGAAAGAGTTCTATGTCGCGATGATCCTCGACCGCACCACCGGGCTGCCGATCCTCATGGCCTCCGCCGAAGGAGGCATGGACATCGAAGAGGTCGCGGCCCACACACCGGAGAAGATTCTCAAGATCGCTGTCAGCCCCGAGCTTGGCTTGCAGCCCTACCAGGCACAGAAGATGGCCTTCGATCTCGGCTTCGCACCGGAGCAGATTGGCCAGGTCGTGAAGATCTTCATGGCACTGGCGAAGGTGTACTTCGAGAAAGATGCCACGCTGGCGGAAATCAACCCGCTGGCCGTGACGAAGAAGGGGGACGTCGTGGTGCTCGATGCGAAGATTGACTTCGACGATAACGCCCTCTTCCGGCACAAGGACATCGCCGAGCTTCGTGATGAGAGCGAGGAGAACCCGAACGAGATCCGCGCCGGCAAGGCGAGCCTGAACTACATCCAACTCGATGGTTCGATCGGCTGCCTGGTGAACGGGGCGGGGCTGGCGATGGCCACGATGGACATCGTCAAGCTGCACGGCGGCAGCCCGGCGAACTTCCTCGACGTGGGCGGCGGCGTCACCGCGGAAAACGCTGTCGAAGCCTTCCGCATTCTCCTCGCCGACCCGCACGTCAAAGCCGTGTTTGTCAATGTGTTTGGCGGCATCGCGAGTTGCGCCAAGATCGCTGACGCGCTGGTCGTCGCCGGTCGCGAGGTGGGGTTCAAGGTTCCCGTCGTCGTGCGGCTCGAAGGCAATTACGTCGAGGAGGCCAGGAAGATCCTCGAGGGCGTGAAGGCCGAGCTTCCCGCGATCCGCGTGGCACCCGGGCTTACCGAAGGTGCGAAGATGGTGGTAGAACTTGCGAAGTAAAGGAGGAATGTCTTGAAGACCGCGATCAAAGACAAACTGATGACTGCCGACGAATTCATGGAGTGGGCAAGTCTCCCGGAGAACGAGGACAAGCACCTTGAACTCGAAGACGGAAAGGTGGTTGAAGTGCCCGGTCCGTTTGATGTCCATGGTGTTCTCTGCGCGTGGATCACATATCTGCTGACTGCGTACATCGAGAAAACCGGCAAAGGCATGATTCTGTCCAATGACACCGGATTGCTCGTCAAGAAGAAGCCCGACACGCTGCGCGGCCCGGATGTGATGGTCTTTCGCGAGAATCGCTCGCTATCAAAGCACTATGTCAAGGAAGTCCCTGATTTGGTGGTCGAGGTACTCTCGCCAAGTGACAGACCGGGCAAGACCCGCAAGCGGATGGAACAGTATGTCAAGCGGGGCATACCGCTCATTTGGCAAGTCGAGCCGGACGACCGCCTCATCACCGTCTACCGCGGCAATGAACTGACCAAGACCCTGGACGAATCCGACACCCTCACCGGCAACGGCGTGCTTCCTGGCTTCAAGTGCACGGTCACCGAGATCTTTAAAAAAATCTGACACCCACTGAGAACCTCTCCATGTCCATCCTCATCGACAAAAACACCCGCGTCATCACGCAGGGGATCACCGGTTCGCAGGGGAGCCTGCATACCGATCAGTGCATTAAGTACGGCTCCACTTTTGTCGGCGGTGTGACGCCCAAAAAAGGCGGCACCACCTGGACCGGGGCCACCTGTGGCAAGTCGCTGCCGATCTTCAACACCGTGAGCGAAGCGGTGGCGAAGACGGGCGCGACGGCGAGCATGATCTTCGTGCCGCCGCCGTTCGCCGCCGATGCGATCATGGAAGCCGCCGATGCGGGCGTAAAGGTGATCGTCTGCATCACCGAAGGCGTGCCAGTGCTCGACATGGCCAGGGCCAAGCGGTTCGTCACCAGCAAGGGTGTGCGACTCGTGGGACCGAACTGTCCGGGCCTCATCACGCCGGGCGAGTGCAAAATCGGCATCATGCCGGGGCAGATCCACCTCCCCGTCAAGCCGGGCGAGCAGGGCATCGGCGTCATCAGTCGCTCTGGCACGCTCACCTACGAAGCCGTGTTCCAACTCACCGCACTCGGACTGCCGCAGACCACCTGCGTCGGCATCGGCGGCGATCCCATCATCGGCACCAATCAGATCGACTGTCTGGAACTCTTCGAGAAAGACCCTGCGACCAAGGCGATTCTGATGATCGGCGAGATTGGCGGCACTGCGGAAGAAGCCGCTGCTGCCTATGCAGCCAAGCACGTCACCAAACCGCTGGCGTCGTTCATTGCGGGCCGCACCGCGCCGCCGGGCCGTCGCATGGGGCACGCCGGCGCGATCATCAGCGGTGGCAGTGGCAGCGCGGAGGACAAGATCAAAGCGCTGACGGCAGCCGGCTTCGAAGTGGCTCAGAGCCCGGCCGATCTCGGCGGTGCCATCCAGCGGGCACTCGCCAAAAAGAAGTAGTCAATCCCCTGCCCGGCTGATCGCCAGCCGCATCTGCATCTCCGGGTCGGGTTCCAGCACGTGCGGCACCACGCCTGCACCGTTCAACGGCACACCCGATGCCGTGAGCACCTTCGCGATCGTCACGATCAGCTTGCCCTGACCGGCAGTCAGCGGTGCCTGCACCGATCCTTTGCCGAACGTCGGCACACCGATCAGGGTCGCGCGATTGTTCTCCTTGACAGCACTGGCAAAGACTTCCGCGGCTGACATGGTCCGGGCATCTACGAGCACGACAAGCGGTGCGTCGTGGGCATTCATGCCGCTCATGCTGGTGAAGACCCGCTCGCTGAACTCGGGCACCTGAGCCGTGGTGCTGGCGAGAATGCCGCCGGGCACGAAGGCTTCCGCGAGAGTCAATGCCGCGACGAGCGAGCCGCCGGTGTTGCCGCGAAGATCGAGCACGAGCGACCGCATCCCTTCCATTCGGAGCCGTGAGAAGGCTTCTTCGAATTCCTGCGGCGTGCTGTCGCCAAAGCGACCAATGCGGATCACCCCGACGCCGGCCATCAGGTCCACCATCTCCGCCCGCAGCACGGTGGCTTCGCTCGGTTGCTCCTTGACCACCGCGGGCGGGATGTATCGCGTGGTTTCGTCGAGACCGCCGCAGGCTCCGCAAATCGCTTCGAGGATGAGTGGTGAGACTTCGCTCATGGCGAGATCTGTCTGCGCGTGACGCACAAGTTCCTGGAGTGCGGCCCGCGATTCCCGCGTGCTGGCGGGCAGTCGCTGCGTCCACTCGTCTTTGAGCGAGCGTACGAACCGCCTGATCTTCTCGGGGTTGGTGGCAGCTAAGTGGAGCGTCCGGAACCGCGGATCGGCAAGAGCCCGCTCGATCTCCTGCAGGGAGAGCGTAAAGAGCCGACCCGGAGTCGCTTTATCTTTCTCCGCGGGGTGGGTGGCGGGTTTGCCGACGATCTCGGCATAGAGGTTGAGCGCGTCGGCGGGAGAAAGATCCTGCACGTATTTGCGGAACGCGGGATCGCGGTGCCTGCGGGTCTGGGCTGCCTGACGGAGGCAGTCGTGGATGCGCTCGCGGACGTCGCTGGTGCGTTCGCCCCCGAGGTAGCTGCGCAGGTAGAGATCGAGTGCTTTGTCGAACTTGCGATCGGCCTCGGCGAGTGCTGCCCGGGCGAGAGTGGCTTTGACTTTCTCCGGCGTCGCCGCATAGACTGGCGACGCCAGAATGATCCCGACGAGAGTTGCTCGCAGTGCCGCAGTCATCGCCAGCCCTCGGGTTCGCCGGGAGAGGTGAACCGCTGCATGGTAAACGCTTTGCCACCGTGAGTCAATTCTTTGCCAGTCTGCGTGACAATTTTGTTACAGGAGAGAGCCATGCGAATCGGAGCACTGCTGGTGATCGCTCTTGCGGCCAGCTTGTCCACATCCCCGGGTCATGCGGAGAACCCGCCAGACGAGTTTCCGGAGCGATACTCGCACAGGGCACAGATCGTCCGGTCCGATCCGTTTATGCCACAGGCAAAAGCTGACATGGATCCGACAGAATTCAAAGGCAAGTTTCTGGTCGTGTTCGTTCAGTCCAAAGATCTACAACGGCCTCACGTAAATTACGTGCTCGAAAAAGCTGGGGTCCGCAGGCTCGGCGATCGCTGGTTCATCATGGGTACAAACGTCGACATGGGCGGCAACACGACTCCACACGCTGGTAGTGTTCGCTGGCTGGTCCTCAGCGACGTGGTGGAGATCAACGAGTACGACAAACTCCAAACTATCAAGGACATCGCTGAGACGATCCGACGCTGATGAATCACCGTGATGTTGTTGTCGAAAACGCTTCCACCACGGAGGTCGACGCACAACGCCGCCTCGTCCGTGTCGTGCATTGAAGCTCGGCACAACCTGCAAATCACATACAAATCATCATGAGCGACTTCACTGCGATTCTTCGCGATGCCACAACCGAGGTGGTCAAAGTCAGCACCAACGTCCTAGCGGACACGCTCCGCACTCTCTTCGACTACGGCACGCTCCCCATCATCAACGAACAGTGCTGTTGAAGAGCAGCCACACTGCAGTAGCCCTCATGCGATGTGAGTTACCGCATAATGTGATTGACTTGTGGAGGTCGGACAATGGCAGAATTGACCCTCGAATCGCTGGCCAAACGCGTCGAGATTCTCGAACAGCAACTCGCCGCGTCGCAACCCAAGGAAAAAGACTGGCGTCGGACCATCGGTATGTTCGCTGATAGCGAATTTATGGCAAGCGTTCAGGAGGAAGCAGCCAAGATCCGCGAAGCCGATCGTGAGGCAGGCCGTAATTCTCAGTCACCGCATCTGTAAAGGCAGTCAAAGAGTGTGACCCTTGCTTGCGCTGCGGGCTAGTTAAATTTACAGCCGTGACTCACTTGAGACTCTGGGATTGATCACCGATTCCTGATGATCCGCTCCGCTTCGCTCAGATCCTTCGGATGGCCTTTCCAGAGCCGGCGACCGGTGCCGTCCAACAGCACGAGCGTCGGATAGGACTGCACATCAAACAAATCCTGCAGCGAAGCCCGACTGCTCTCCGCCACGACGGCGTAGTGCAGGCGGTGATCGTCGCGATAGCGGCGGGCCAAGCTCACGCGGCGGTTGTCGCTCAGCGGGTCGCAGAGCACGCCGATGACCTCCACCCGCTGACCGTAGCGCTCGTGGAAGTCTTCCAGTGCCGGGATCGCTTTCTTGCACGGCCCGCAAGTGCTGGTCAGGAAATCGAGCAGCACCAGATCTTCGGCTCGACCAGTGACGAGGCTTTTGACGCGGCCATCGTCGCCGAGTGCCTGAATGTTGCCGGCTCGCGGCAGCGACTTCGAGATCGGGCCCGTCGGGGACGGGATGCTGGGTGCTGTCGGACCGGGGATGCTCGCAGCAGGCGGTCGCCAATCGGGCTGTGGTCCCGGCGCGACCAGATCGCCCCGCGGGTTCTCAATTGGCTTTGGGCCGAGTGGTGACCAATCGGTGCTTCCCGGTCGAGCCTCGCTGGGGCTGTCAAACAGCTTCGGCGGTCGGTCCGCACTCGGCACGCTCGGCGGCAGGTCGCTGCTCTCGCGCGGGCGGTACGGCAACAGATAATCTTCCTTCAACCGCAGTCGCACCTTCTGGTTCGGCACCTGCACGGAGAGCCGCCCCGCCTGGGTGCGACCGTTGCGGTTGGTCTGTGCCGAGAGCATGTAGTGTTCGCCCGCGGCGAGGCCGTTGATCTCGAAGAAGCCGTCGCGATCGCTTTCCACACCCATCGGCGCACCGTAGCCGGCTTTGATGGGGTCGGCGTTTTCCACAGTGATATAGGTGTTGGCCAGCGGGCGACCGTCGGCGT
>JBGSSZ010000662.1:0-8376 GCA_041736785.1 Limnoglobus sp. | reverse complement strand
TCTGCTCGACGGCACCGTAGTGTGTGGTGAAGAAGCCGAACGGCTGCCAGGCGAAGAGTGGCATCATGCCGGTCGGCCCAGCACCGAGCAGACCGAGCGGCAGGGCAATGCCAATCAGCGGCAGCCAGGGGAAGCGGGACTTGGGGCGCATACAGTGCCTTGGTAAGCAGAGACAGCCGCCGTCGTGCTGGTCGCGGAATCGCTTGGGAGAGGGATTCTCGCGGTGCCGACGGTGGCCGGGGTCAGGTTCGGATCGTGTGCCGGCTTCCGCCGGGAAACTTAGATTAGAATTTGGCAAAGAGCTCGGCTAGCGGTCCTACACCACACGAGCACTTTCTCGCGATTCGAAATCCGCAGACTCGGCAGCTACAATTCCCTTGAGAGGACTCTAGGATAACTCCCCGATCCCCACGACGCACGCCATGACGACCTCCGCCGCGATACATCCCAAAGGATCCCGACAGACGCGAGGCCGCTCTGGCGCACTGGCTTGGATGGAGGATTACCTCGCCAGCAGCGTCGGGCAGAAGATTCTCGTTGCGATCACCGGCCTGTCGCTGGCGGTCTTCGTGGTCTTCCACATGATCGGCAATCTGAAAATGTTCAGCGGAGCGGAGTCGGTCAACCGCTACGCCTACTTCCTGAAGCACGACCTCGGCGCACTCATCTGGGTCGCCCGAGCCGGGCTGCTGACCGGCTTTCTGCTGCACGTGTTCATCGCGATCCGGCTCAAAATGCGGGCGGCAGCGGCCAGACCCATCAGCTACGTCTGCCAGAAACACGCTCAGGCCACGCTGGCGTCCACAACCATGATCTGGACCGGCCTCGTCGTCGGAGCATTCATTGCGTTTCACCTCGCGCATTTCACCTTTGCGTGGATTCATGATGTCCCGAGTAGTGATGGCCGCAGCACTACCAATTATCTCGATCTGAAATTTGCCCTGCCCGATGGCCGTGAGATTCACAACGTCTATGCCATGGTCGTCAGCGGCTTTACCACGCCCTGGATCGTGGCCATCTATCTGATTGCTCAGGTCATTTTGTTTGTGCATTTGAGC
This sequence comes from Limnoglobus sp., assembly GCA_041736785.1. Lineage (GTDB taxonomy): Bacteria > Planctomycetota > Planctomycetia > Gemmatales > Gemmataceae > JBGSSZ01. The sequence continues at coordinate 7,318 of JBGSSZ010000662.1, read as the reverse complement.
CACGGGATTCAAAGTGCTCTCAATACTCTCGGCATCGTCGGCAAACGGTTCACCTGTGCCGCCAAACTGCTGGGCTACGCCGTCGCGAGTGTGATTTTCATCGGCAATGTCGCCATCGTGGTCGCTGTGATGACCGGATACGTCAGTGAGGTTCCATGACGCTTGATTCCAAAGTCCCGTCCGGCCCGGTGCCTGAGAAGTGGACGAAATATAAGCGGGAGCAGAAGCTCATCAACCCGGTCAACAAGCGCAAATATACCGTGCTTGTGGTGGGGAGCGGGCTCGCCGGCGGCAGCGCGGCTGCGACTCTGGCCGAATTGGGCTATCATGTTCTGTGTTTCTGTTTCCAGGATTCACCACGTCGTGCTCATAGCATCGCAGCGCAAGGCGGAATCAACAGCGCAAAGAATTATCGCAACGATGGCGACAGCATCTGGCGGCTCTTCTACGACACTGTCAAAGGCGGTGACTTCCGCTCCCGCGAAGCCAACGTGCACCGACTCGCGGAAGTCAGCGTCAACATCATCGATCAGTGTGTCGCTCAGGGCGTGCCATTCGCCCGCGAATACGGTGGGTTGCTCGACACCCGCAGTTTCGGGGGCGCGCAACTCCAGCGCACGTTCTACTGCCGCGGTCAAACCGGTCAGCAACTCATGCTCGGGGCATATCAAGCTCTCGAGCGGCAGATCGCACTCGGCAATGTGACTATGTATCCCCGCACGGAGATGCTTGACCTGGTCGTCGCCGACGGCCGAGCCCGCGGCATCGTCACCCGCAATCTCATCTCCGGCAAGATTGAATCTTTCAGCGGCGACGCGGTCGTCCTCGCGACTGGTGGATATTGCAATACATTTTACCTCAGCACCAATGCCATCGGCTGCAATGTGACCGCGACCTATCGTGCCTACAAGCGCGGTGCTTTCTTTGCCAATCCCTGTTACACACAAATTCACCCGACCTGCATCCCCGTCAGCGGTGACCATCAGTCGAAGCTTACATTGATGAGTGAGAGCCTCCGCAATGACGGCCGCATCTGGGCACCCAAGGACGCGGGGGACTGCAGCCTGCATCCCAATCAGATTCCAGACGACCGCCGCGATTATATTCTTGAGCGTCTGTATCCCAGCTTCGGTAATCTCGCACCGCGGGATGTGTCGAGCCGAGCCGCCAAGCGGGCCTGCGACGACGGTCGTGGCGTCGGTCCGGGTGCCCGAGGTGTCTACCTCGATTTCGCCGACGCCATTCAACGACTCGGCAAAGACAAGATCCAGGAACGCTATGGCAATTTGTTTGATATGTATGAACGCATCACCGGCGAAAATGCATACGAACGCCCGATGCGAATCTATCCTGCCCTCCACTACACCATGGGCGGCCTGTGGGTCAATTATGAACTCATGTCAAACCTGCCCGGATTGTTTGTCATCGGCGAAGCCAATTTCAGCGACCACGGTGCCAACCGCCTCGGTGCATCCGCACTCATGCAGGGTTTGGCGGATGGTTATTTTGTGCTGCCCTATACTCTCACCAGCTGGCTCGCTGATCAGAAGCCGAACGCTTTGCCAACTGACCACAGCGAGTTTCAACGCGTCGAAGGGGATGTGAAGGACCGCATCGCCAAACTGTTGAGAATCAAGGGGAAGAAGACAGCCGTCGATTTCCACCGCGAACTCGGTTTGATTATGTGGAATGATGTGGGCATGAGCCGCACCCGTCAGCGTTGCGAGGACGCCATCGGCCGCATCCGTGCGCTGCGTGAGGAATTCTGGGCGAATGTGAATGTCCCCGGCAGCGGCGCTGATCTCAACACCGCACTCGAGCGTGCCGGTCGCGTCGCCGACCACCTCGAATTCAGCGAGCTTCTGGCCTTGGATGCCCTGCAGCGCGAGGAAAGCTGCGGCGGGCACTTCCGCGAGGAATATCAGTACCCCGACGGCGAAGCCAAACGCGACGACGAAAACTTCAGCCACGTAGCGGCGTGGGAATATCAGTACGGCCGCGATCCGAACCGCCATCGCGAAGAACTCGTCTGGGATGCCGTGCATCCCTCTGTCCGCTCTTACAAATAAACCACACATACACACATGAAAATTGAACTCCATGTCTGGCGTCAGAAGGATGCGAAATCATCAGGGCGGATGATGGCGTATCCACTCAGCGACGTCAGCCCGGAAATGTCGTTTCTCGAAATGCTCGACGTACTCAATGAGAAACTGATCAAAGACGGCAACGAACCGATTGCCTTCGATCACGACTGCCGTGAGGGGATCTGTGGCTCATGCGACATGATGATCAACGGTCAGGCTCACGGCCCCGAACGCGGCAGCACCGCCTGTCAGCTTCATATGCGCAGCTTCCGCGACGGTGAAACGATTTACGTCGAGCCCTGGCGGGCCAAGCCGTTTCCGGTCGTCAAGGATCTCGTCGTCGATCGCTCCGCGTTCGACCGCATCATCCAGGCGGGCGGCTATGTGAGCATGAACACCGGCGGAGCCCCGGACGGCAATTGCCTGCCGATCCCGAAGCTCGACCAGGACAAATCGATGGACGCGGCCCAGTGCATCGGCTGCGGGGCCTGCGTCGCCGCCTGCCCGAATGCGTCGGCCATGCTCTTCCTCAGTGCCAAGACCGGCCACCTCGGCAAACTCCCGCAGGGTCAGACCGAGCAATCCGAGCGCGTGCGCAATATGGTCGCTCAGCACGACCGCGAAGGTTTTGGCCACTGCACACTGATCGGGGAGTGTGAGGCTGCCTGCCCCAAGGAAATCAGCACGGACTTTATCACCACGCTCAATCGCGATTATCTCAGTTCCGCCGCGAAATCAGTTATTAAGGGTTAACATGCGCACGTCGCTGCTCGGCTGCCTGCTGCTCGTGACATCCGTCGCTGCCGACGACAAACCTCTGGCCGGGGCTGTGATCGTCGTCGATCCCGGCCACGGCGGACAGACCTATGCCCGCAGCTACACCGGCGGCACCGTGGGGGTGAATTCCAAGCTCACGGAAGGTGAATTGAATCTGCGCGTCGGGCTTGAACTGGCCAACATGCTCAAACAAGAAGGTGCGACAGTCCATATCACGCGGGTCGCGGATCATCGACTCAGCAAGACGGGTTCACCCGCGAAAGATGAATTGCATGCCCGCATCGATCTCTTTGAACATCACAATTGTCATTTCTTCATTTCAGTTCATCATAATGCCGGCCCAGCCGCGGCGACCGGTCACACCACCATCTATAAGCATAACGCCAAAGATGACACACTGTATGAGGCGATCGCCCGCGAAGTGAACGACGCACTCGCGGTGGCCGTGCCCGGACCCAAACGGCGGCTGATCCGCGACGATTATCACCTCACCCGGGAGACCGACATCCCCGGCACCATCAGTGAAGCGGGATTTCTCACCAACACGGCTTTCGACAAACTTGCCAACGATCCCGCGTTTCCGAAAAAAGAAGCCACGGCCATCGCCGCCGGCGCAGCGCAATACTGGCGAGTCCACAAGAAAGCCCTCGTCAAACTGCGCGAGGAACTGTCCGCCGCCCGGGCGCAGAACCCTGTCGATCCCAATACCTACACTGCAATCGAGTTGAATCCCGAGCACCGCGAAGCGATGCGGACGCTGCTGGGCCAGATCGCCCCGGACGGCAAATACGACGCGGCCAAGGTCGCGGAGTATCTGACCGCGTTCAAAAAGCTCGTCGATCCCAGCGTGAAATTCGACATGAAAGCCACCCACGACGGCAAACAGATCAAGCTCACCGGCTCGGTGTCAGACCGCAAGTACCACGATCAGTTTCTGGATGTGCTCGTCGCGATGAAGCTGTACGGAATCACAAATGATGTCGTGCTGCCAAAAACAGCGGCAAAGCCGTGATCAAAGTCTGGATTTCCAAGCCTCCGGGTCGCGACGCTCGTGCAAAATCGCAAAAACCTGAATGAAGCGTTTGGTGATCTGGTAATAGACCACATATGGAAATCGTTCCGTTTTCGCTAACCGGACCTCCTTGTACTCCTTCGCAAATTGAAGCGGCGCACCTTCAATCCGCATCAGCAACTTTTGCAGCTTGATGCGAAAGTCATTGCCCAGTTCCGGCTGCTGGAGCTCGTACCAATCCTTGCAGAATCAATGTCTGCTTCTGCTTCTCTGGTAATCCTGAGCAAAAGCTTCATCGCTTGCCGAAGACTCGGTCCATCACTTTACGCCACGGGTTCCCACCTTCCGGATCGGCTGCCGCGCACGCCAAGCGAGCGTCGATGAATTGCATTTCCTCCGCCGACATTGAGCAGGCAACAGGCTCGTCATCCTCAGGCAAGCTGTCGTGAAGGTCGTGTAACAGCTTGCGTCGATCGGCGACACTCCACTGATCAATTCCCAATTCTTTGAGTGTCGCAGGCATGTCTGATCCTCCTGTTGAGTTTCAGTTTAGCGGTTCCCGGGATCGGCTGCAAGCGAACAGCCGCCCGTAGCCATTCCGCCGCTTCGCTCGTACGATAATACCAAGCACGATTGAGCGCAGACACGAACCCTCCGGGCTCGCGGGCTCTCTATTCTCTGGCGTTTCTCCAAACCCTTTTTCAAGGTGCCGGCTCTGGTCGGCAGACGACGATGATCGAACGAGTCCGAAACATTGGCATCATGGCCCACGTCGACGCGGGCAAGACCACCACGACCGAGCGCATCCTCTACTACTCCGGCACCAAGCACAAAGTCGGCGACGTGGACGACGGCGACACCACCACGGACTTCGATCCCCTCGAACGCCAAAAGGGCATCACGATCAACTCCGCGGCCGTCTCCATCGACTGGGCTGACCGCGCCGGCAACGACATCCAGATCAACATCATCGACACGCCCGGCCACGTCGATTTCACCGCCGAAGTCGAACGCTCGCTGCGCGTGCTCGACGGTGCCGTCGGCGTCTTCTGCGCCAAGGGCGGCGTCGAAGTCCAATCCGAAACCGTCTGGCGACAGGCCACCAAGTACAAGGTGCCGCGGCTCGCCTACGTCAACAAGCTCGACCGCATGGGGGCCAACTTCTGGGCCTGCGTTGACCAGATGAAGACCAAGCTTCGCGCCAACCCCGTGGTGGTGACAATCCCCGCCGGGCAGGACGAGGCCCTCGAAGGCATCATCGACCTGATCAAGATGGAATTGATCACCCGCGACCTGACCGACAAGACCAACCGCAAATTCTTCACCGTGCCGGTGCCTGAGAAGTACTTGGCCGAGGCAAAGAAGCGGCGCGAGCAGATGCTCGACGGCATCAGCGCGGCCAGCGATGAAATCACCGAACTCATCCTCGAAGGCAAGGACGTGTCCGAGGACATGATCCGCGCCGCACTCCGCAAGGGCACGCTCGACAACACCTTCACCCCCGTACACTGCGGCAGCAGCAAGATGTTCCACGGCGTGCAGCACCTGCTCGACCTCGTTGTCGACTGCCTGCCCAACCCAACTCAGCGGCCGCCGATTCAGGCGATCCATCCGAAGACCAAGGAAGTCGTGGAGCGGACGCCCGAACCGAGCCAACCACTCTCCGCACTGGCGTTCAAGACGGTCGCCGAGACCAATGGCGACCTCGTGTACATCCGCGTCTACAGTGGCGAACTCAAGCCGGGCGAAAACTACACCAACACCACCACGGGCAAGAAGGAGCGCATCGCCCGCTTCTACCGCATGATGGGCGACAAGCGTATCAGCCTCGAGAAAGCCGGCCCCGGCGATATCGTCGCCGCGATGGGACTCGCCGACACCTACACCGGCAATACGCTCAGCGATCCCGACTCACCTGTGTCATTGGAAGCGATCCAGTTCCCGAAGCCGGTCATCGCGCAGGCGCTCACGTTCAGCAAACAACTGGACGCCGGCAAGGTCGGCGAAGCCTTGAACCGCCTGGTGCGCGACGACCCGACTTTGAAGACCCACACCGACGATGAGACCAAAGACACCATCATCAGCGGCATGGGCGAACTCCACCTCGAGATCAGCATCGAGAAGCTCAAGCGCGCCATCGGCGTGTCGCAGGAAGACACCGAGAAGATCAAGCTCGGCAAGCCGCGTGTGGCCTACCGCCAGTGCTTCGCCCGCAGCGTGGACCTGGAATACAAGTTCCAGAAGCAGACTGGCGGTCGCGGCAAGTACGCCGTCATCAACGTGAAGTACAGCCCGCTCACGCCGGATCAGGTGCAGGACAAGATCAAGGAGATCGAGGAGCTCAAGGATCCCAAGATCAAGCCCGACCCGAACAATGTCTACTTCGTGAATAGCATCAGCCAGGGATCGATTCCGAAGGAGTACATCCCCAGCGTGCAGGAAGGCCTCATGGAGGCAGCGAAGAAGGGGTACAAGTATCCCTTCCCGTTCGTCGATCTCGAGTTCGACCTGCACTTCGGGAAGTTCCACGATGTGGATAGCTCGCAGGATGCGTTTTATCTGTGCGCCTTGGAAGCGTTCCGCGACGCGGAAGGTAAGGCCGGTATCCAGCTTCTTGAGCCGATCATGAAGGTGGTCGTGGTCAGCCCCAAGGACTATCAGGGACAAATCAGCGGCAACATCAGCAGCAAGCGTGGTGTCATTGAGGAGACGAGCGAGGAAGGCGGCATTGCCCAGGTGATGGCCAAGATCCCTCTCGCCAACCTCTTCGGCTACACCAGCGACCTCCGCAGTGCAACCAAAGGCCAGGCGAGCTTCAGCATGGAGTTCAGCCACTACGCCCCGGTGAGCGTGGAACTGGCCGACATCCCGAAGCTGGACGCGAAGAAGTAACGACTTGGCACTTTGGAATTGATCAGAGCCCCGGAATCTTACGATTCCGGGGCTCTTTCGTGCTTCTTCAACGCCTGCGAGTATGGCTGCCTTGAGCCTCCCTTGCAGGTCCACCGTCACGGCTGCGGCGGCGACAGGGGCGGCACTGATTTGATTCGCCAGCAGTTCTAACTCAGGTTCATACTCAGCAGAAACTCCGCATTGGTTTTCGTCTTCTTGGCACGGTTGACGAGCAACTCCATTGCTTCCACCGGGTGCATGTCGGCGAGGACTCGCCTCAGCATCGCGATGCGCTGGAGCTCGTCGGGGTGCATGAGGAGGTCTTCCTTGCGGGTGCCGCTGCGGTTGACGTCGATGGCGGGATAGACGCGCTTCTCGACCAGGCGGCGGTCGAGGTGCAGTTCCATGTTGCCGGTGCCTTTGAATTCTTCAAAGATCACGTCGTCCATGCGGCTGCCAGTCTCGATCAGCGCCGTGGCGATGATGGTGAGTGAGCCGCCTTCCTCGACGTTGCGGGCGGCACCGAAGAACTGCTTCGGTTTCTGCATCG
>JBGSSZ010000648.1:0-3047 GCA_041736785.1 Limnoglobus sp. | reverse complement strand
ACGGCGACGGCACGCCCGACCTCGTCGTGGGTGCCGGCTTTGGCGGCGGGCCCCGTATCGCGCTCTTCGACGGGCGGACTCTCGCACAATCCAAACCGCAGAAATTCGTCGGCGACTTCTTCGCCTTCCCCGGCGATGCCTCACTCAAGCTCCGCAACGGTGTCTACGTTGCAGCCGGCGATGTCAATGGCGACGGCAAAGCCGACCTCATCTTCGGGGCCGGGCCCGGCGGCGGACCACAAATCTACGTCCTCGATACCGCTCAAATCCTAGCCGGAAACGTCCTCAACGCCCAACGCTCGCCTCTCAAGAGCTTCTTCGCATTCGATGTCGACAGTCGCGGCGGGGTCCGCGTCGCCACCAAGGATGTCAACGGCGACGGCAAACTCGACCTCCTCGCCGGCAGCGGATCCAGCGGCATCATGACCTGGTACTCCGACTTCAACGCGACACAGGCGGCGGTCTTCGTCCCGCAGAGTCTCAGTAACACCAACGACGGACTCTACGTCGGCGCCTGCCTGTGCCCGTGCTGTGCGGAAGATCTTCACACCGATCCCATCGAAGTTTAGCGCTGTTACAAAGCACGCGTGACATTCCCGTATACAAAGCTCTACCTGTGGCGAAGGTATCGCCGCAGGTTCATGTCTTTTCCACTCTGGAGTGTTGCGATGAAACGGTTCTCCCTGGTGATGGTGATGATGTTTGCTGGCGTGGCGGTGGCTCAGCCAGAGCCGGCCAAACCGGAAGGCCCGGAGTTCGATGCGCTCAAGAAGTCTGTCGGCAAATGGGACATGACCATGAAGATGCAGGGCCAGGAGTTCAAAGGGACAGGCGACTACAAAATGGGCGTCGGCGGGCTCTGGCTGGTCAGCGATGTCGAAATCGACATGGGCGGCATGAAGTTCGTCGGGCACGGCATGGACACCTACAACGCCAAAGAGAAGAAGTTCGTCGGGGTCTGGCTTGACAGCATGACGCCGAGCGCCATGAACACCGAAGGCAGCTACGACGCCGCGACCAAGACGCTCACCATGAGCGGCGAAGCCCCCGGCCCCGATGGCAAGCCCGCCAAATTCACCAACAAGATCAAATGGAAGGACGACGACCACTACACATTTGCCATGTATCAGGGCGACGCCAAGGAACCTGAATTTACGATCGAGTATGCACGCAAGAAATAGCGTGTCATTTTTCACCAGCCCGCAGCGCTTGCAAGGCAAACAGGGATACGACTCCCTTGCTGGTGCTGCGGGCTAGTAGCTTTGTACAGCGGACTGGTTGAAGATTGCCCTCGCCTGATCATGCCTGATTTCGCTACACTTCGCGGGTGAACTCCACCCAACTTTTCTCCGCTCTCTCGAACTGGCTCGCTTTTGCAGCGACGCTAGCGGTCGCGTTTTTTCTCACGCCATTTCTCGTCGGGCATCTCGGCACCGACTACGGCATCTGGTGTGTGGCTGAGGCGATCTTGGCCTACTTCACGCTGCTGGACATGGGGCTTGCCGCGTGCCTGGTGCGTGGCGTCGCACGCCATCGATCGCGCGATCCACTGGCCCTGAACCAGATGGCCAGCACAGTTCTGGTGCTCTTCGCCGCGGCGGGGATGATTGCATTGGTGATCGGCACGCCCGTGATGCTGGCGTTTGCACCGCGGCTCGGGAACTCCACCGCGTTCCTGCTGGTGATGCTCGTCAATCTGGCCATGACGCTGCCACTTTCGGTGTTTCCGTCGGTGCTCGACGGGCTCGACCGCTATGCGGCGAAGAGCGCGGTGCGGCTCGTGTTCCTAGCTGTTCGCACGACGGCGATCGTGCTGGTGGTGCAGCGGGACGCCGCACTGCTGCCGTTGGCGATCGTCTTCACCGTCAGCAATGTGCTCGAGCATCTGACGCTGGCGGTGCTGGCGAAGTGGTTTTTGCCGACGCTCGTGTTCCGCCGCGGACTGGTGAATCGCACGACGTTCCACGAGATCCGTCGCTACAGCGTCGATGCGTTTCTCGCCATGCTGGCGGGGCGGATCACGGTGCAGACGGGTACGATTCTTGTCGGCTTGCTGCTGCCTCTGGGTCAAGTGGTGGTCTTTGTGACGGCATCGCGGCTGGTGGAGTATGCGAAGACGCTACTTCGCACGATCACGGCGACGCTCACGCCGGGAGTCAGTGCCCTCGAAGCAGCGGGCGATTGGTCGGGAATTCGCAGAATGTTTCTGGCGGCCACCGGGCTGGTGCTCTATCTGGTGCTGCCGATCCAGCTTGGCCTGTATTGGTTTGGCAAGCCATTTCTGATTCGCTGGGTGCCGGAGGTGGGCGAGCGCGGCTCGCTGCCGCTCTTTGTGCTGGCGATCACTTTGACCCTGAGCGTGGCTCAATCCGTCGCGGCACGGATGCTCTACGGCCTCGGCACGCTGCGGCTCTTTGCCCGCATCACTCTGGTGGAGGCCGCGATCAACGTGCTCCTGCTGCTGGCACTCATTCCCACGCTCGGGCTCGTCGGCGTCGCCATTGCGGTAGCGATTCCGAATCTCCTGGCTAGTGCCGTGGTGATCGCTCATACGCTGCGGCTGCTGGAGATTCCGGCGAGCGTCTACCTCCGCGTCTGGCTGCGGCCTCTCGCGGCGAGCGTGGTCCCGGCCACGATCTGGACCCTATTGCCGGCCGCTACTGCGGATTGGTACTCGATCTTTTCCACTGGGTTCTGCGGGCTGATCCCGTTCGCGATGGTGGCGATCGGTCAGCGCTGGCTGGTGCGGGCGAAACAGCGCCCATTCGTACCAGTCCTAGCGATTGGCCGCGTGCCCGCATCTTCGTCGTGTCCGTCACCCGCTTTGCCACTGATGGAACCGTCGCGCTGACGCCGCACACTTTGCGTCGCTGGTGTGATTCGTCAATCGTCGGGCCCTTTGCATTCCGATGCTGGAAGCGACACCCCCCAGTTCCGAAAGGACTTCGCCATGCGTTCGTGGATGATGGCCCTCGCGGCCGTGCTCGTGGCCTCCGTGGCCCAGGCCCAGACCCCCGTGGCTCCGACGGCTCCTCTGCAGGTGCCGG
>JBGSSZ010000620.1:0-9668 GCA_041736785.1 Limnoglobus sp. | reverse complement strand
CGATGCAGTCGTATGCCGAGTGGGGCGATTGCTTGATCAGAGACATTCCGCTGAGATAGACTCGGGTCATGAAGTCGGTTGCACTCTCGGTGGCCGTATTGAAGGCGCTGGAGGTGAGGAACCGCTGGGATTTGTGGACATCGCGATCGAGGGGTACGGCCATGCTCCCGACCCCGGTTCTTTATTGATTTCGACTGTTGCACCGGCGTTGCACCAAGATTTTCGTCAGCCCTGCATTCGTCTCAAAAGTGCTTGTTTTCTAGTGCCCCGGCAAGGACTCGAACCTTGGACCCGCTGATTAAGAGTCAGCTGCTCTACCAACTGAGCTACCGGGGCTTGTTCCAAAAGGATACCGCTTCCGACAAAAGGTTCAAGGTTTCTTCGGGACCGCTTTCTCCAGGCCCTTCTGAAAAAGATCCTGAAGCTTGCCACGCGCGGCGTCCCGCGTGACATCGCGAATGAAAGTCGCCACCTCCGCTTCAAACGCACGCTTGTCCAGTCGCGGTTGACCCAGCGTGCCGGTGATCGTGATGGTCAGACGCTTGTTCATCACGGCGTCGCGGATCTTTGGTACGCCCTTCAGCAGCGGGCCGATCGATTTCTCCGGCAGAGGCACTTCTGCCGTGAGGCTCAGCGTGCCGTCAAAGCCGACAGAGCCGCTCGTCGTCACCGTGAACCCGTGGCTCGCAAGCTTCAGACTCTCGTGATAGACCCGCCCATTCTCAATGCGGATCCCCACGGCCTGTTCCTTCGCGAGGATCAGCTTCGCATTCTCTTCGCCAAACAGCCTGGCAACTTCGGTGATGACCGGGCCGCCACTGACGGTGACATCGTGCAGCGTCAGCTTGCCTTTCAGCGTTGAGCGTGCGATGTCCATCAGTAGCAGGCGATTCTCTTCAAGGTCGAAGGAGATCGTGCCCTCAGCATTGGTGGCTTTCGCGATGGCTGGCAGTGCGAAGCCGATCGCCTCCGCACACGCAGCGGGCGTCAAGGTGGCTTTCTCGATCACGCGGCCTTTCTGAAACGTCAAGTCGAAGGTGTTCGGCTGGAAGCGAATCGTGGGCTCAAGCTTCACCTTGCCCGTGCTGCCGAAATTCGCTTCGATGGGAGTGGTCGTGAGTGTGCCGCTCTCGATTTTGGCATTGATCTGGCTGGCGCCGACGTCGAAGCCATACGCGGCGAGTGACTGCCATGCCAGCGACGCATCGCCGACGAGTAGGGTGGGGCTCTCAATGCTACCCTGCAGTTGGAATGGTTTGGTGCCGCTGCCGCGAGCCTGGAAGCTGGCACCGAGCAGAGACTTCAACCGCGGCTGGAGCTTGTCGAAATCGTAGGTCAAATCGCCGGTGAGATCGAGTGTGGGTTTGCCACCCGCGTTGCGGAGCGTACCCTTGGCAACGGCACTCGCGCCGTGCAGGGTGTCGAGCTTGGCACTGGTCAGCGTAAGCAGATCCGCGGTGAGATTGCCATCGAGTGCGAGGCGGAGTTCGGGCTCGGCCCAGAGCGGGTCAGCGGGCGGGCCGTAGCGGAAGTCGCTGATGGTTGCGCTGACGGTGCCGCTCTGTCGGGCCGTGGTGACTGTGGAGACGAGCTTGGCGCGGAGGATGCCGGACATCGGCTCGCCGGGGATTTGGAGCGTCCGCTGCAGCCGGGCGAGGTTCGCGGTGATCGATGCCTCGATCGGCCGCGACGTGGCATCAGCCGCGGGGTCACTCTGGGCGCCGATCGCGATGGTCTGTGTCGTCAGTTGCAGCTTGGCGATCGAGGTCTGTCGCGTGTTGAAGTCGTAGTCGAGTTGACTGTCGAGGACCTTCACCATCGGCTCGTCGAGATCGACGCCAGGCCCGCGGAAGCGGACATCTTTGAGGTCGCCCTGCACGCCGCGGAGAATGAGCGTTTGATTGCGGTATGCAGCTTGTGCGTCGAAGGTGCCGTCGCCTGCGAATTGCCAGGCGGGCGCGGAGGCGACAAGCTTTTGGAGGCGCACTTGGAGTGTGTGATCGTTGCCAGCACCCGGGCTGACGTGGACGACCGCCTTGCCGGCAAGCTGCACGCCACTGAGGTCGACGAACTTTGCCAGTTGCACCGCGAGCTTGTCGAGCGAGATTTCGGCATCGGCCGTGAGGTGTTCGAGCGTGCCCTTGGCGTCGATGCGGGCGAAATCGGCGGCGACAATCAGGCTCTCGAAGTCCGGGCGATACTTGTCATCGATGCGGCCGGCGAAAGTCGCGATCACGGGTTGTTCCCACGCCAGCGGTTGCCCATCGCGTTGACCCTTCAAGCCGCTGGCTTTGAACTGCCCGTTCCAGACCCCGCCCGCCTTGCTGGCCAGATGCACCTCAACCCGCCCGTCGCTGAGTTCGGTGCCGGGCTTCAACTGCATGGACTTAGGAACGAGCTTCGCCAACTTCGCGACGTCAAGCTGCAACGAAGCATTCACGCCGGGTTGCTGGGCGAGCGATTCCATGTCGGCTGTATCGATCGTGCCCACGAACGTGACCTCGGCGACAGGGCAAGTGAGCTTTGCGAGTTCGACGGCGATCTTTGAGCCTTCCGACTGCACGCGGAACGGGAGCCGCACGCTGTCGAAGGCGATGCGTTCACTGCCGAGTCGGGGACTGGTGGCTGCGAAGTTGTCGATGCGGAGATCGCCTTCGACGCGGTTGCCGCTGGTGAGGGCCTGACCGCTGAGCTTGCCCGCGAGGTCGAGGCCCGGTTCGAATCGCCGAAGGAATGGCCCCGCGGCTTCAATCGGAAACGCAGCCGCATCGATTGTCGCTGCAAACTGCGGCATCACCGTGAAATCGCAGGCCAGTTGCTCGGGCACGTTCAGCCGCAAGCGGATGGTGTCGCCGACGTCAGCAACGACGCCGACTTCGGTGAAGCTCCATTCCTGACCCGCGTCCATCACGGTCACGCTGGCTCCGCTCGCTTCGATCAGCAACGTCGGCAGTTTTCCCCCACGCGGTTTGTCGAGCAGCCGAGCCAGGCTCGATTCGAGGTTCGTAGTGTCGCGTTCGCAAACGATGGTCGCGACCGGACGTTCCAGTGTCACAGTGCCGAGGTTGGCCGAGTCGGTGAGCAACCCGAAGAGCGTCTTCGACGTAATCATCTTGGGTGCGTTCAGCATGGTGCGGCCCTGTGCATCGGCGACGGTGACATTGTCGAGCTCGACTGGTGAGAACCAGCCGAGCGACGCGGAGCCGATGGTGACGGTGCCGTCGAAGTCATCGAGAGCTTTCGCGACGAACGATTGCACGACGCCGCAGCGACCGGCGATCACGGGTGCGAAAAAGATCAGCCCGGCCAGAACGAAGATGGCAATGACGAGGCGGCGCCGCCAGCGTCGGCGACGGGGCACGGAAACATCGGCCATGGCGGGGTCTCGCGTCATCTTGAGATTGTGCCACAAGCCCGCCGTGGTGGATAGACGATTCGCACACGCGGTATACTGAACGGTAGCTCCCGGAGGAATCGGCCATGCGTGCACTGCTTGCGGTCCTGCTCTTCGCCCCGATTGCGTCGGCGCAGAACGACGTCGAAACCGTCAAGGCTGTCAACCGGGCCATCGAAAAGGGCAAAGCCGCCCTGCTGCGGATGGAAGCGGGGCAGGGTCACTGGGAAGGTCAGGAGACCGCTGGCAAACTGCTCACCTACTTCGCCGATCAGAATGGCGGCGTGACCGCACTGACCACGCTGGCACTTTTGAACAGTGGCGTCCCAGCGGATCACAAAGCCGTGAGCAAGGCGCTCGACTACCTCCGCGGACTCGAACTGAAACGCACCTATGTGGTGGCACTCTGCACGATGGCGTTAGCGGAGGCAAAGCAGCCGCGGGATCTGGCCCGCATTCAGAAAAACGCGGATTGGCTGCTGGAGAAAGCCGTCAAGAAGGGTGGTCGCCTGCAGGGCTGGGGTTACCCGCACGACGCCGTCGGCTACGTCGATGGGTCGAATACGCAGTACGCCATTCTCGGTCTCTACGCCGCCAAACAGTCGGGCGTGAAAATCGATGACGCCACCTGGACCAGCATCCGCGATCTCTATCTCTCGTGCGCCAAAGACGAATCGCCCACAGCGGCGTTCTGGCGCTACGATCTCAACCAGAACGTCGGCGAATATCAGGCGAGCTTCACCATGACCGTGGCCGGGCTCTGCGGACTCTTCGTCAGTGGCATGGGCATGAACGCGAGTCTGCAGAAGCTCGACGACGCCACCGGCATCGCTGCCCGCTGTGGGCACTACGAGTCGAATGGCCCGATCGCCAAGGGCATGAACTGGATCGCTGCACGGTTCTCCTTCGACCGCGCTCCGAACATGAAAATGTCGATCCTCTACAACGTCTACGGCATCGAACGGCTGGGGCGCCTCTCGGGACAGCGTTTCATCGGCAAATATGACTGGTATCGCGAAGGGTGCAAGTTCCTGCTTGACAGCCAGAATCTCGACGGCACCTGGACACGCACAGACAAGGTCGCCGACAAGGTTCCCGCGGTGGCCACGAGCTTTGCCCTGCTCTTCCTCAGCAAGGGCCGCACGCCGCTCTTGATCAGCAAGTTCGCGCACGGCGATGCGTCTGTGCGCGGCGGCCTCATCGTCGAGCGTGGCGGCGAACCCGGAGTCATCGGCTGGAACCGCAAGCAGAACGATGTCCGCCATCTCACCGAGTTCGCCAGCCGCGAACTGTTCAACGGTCTCCCGCTCGGCTGGCAGGCCTACGACAGCCGCAAGGTCACGCTCAATGAGTCCGAAATCAAGGCGGAAGTTGAGGCACTGCTCGCATGCCCGATTGTCTATCTGAACGGTCACGGCCCCATAGTGCTCACCCGGCAGCAGGAGGAAATCCTCAAACGCTACGTGGACGAAGGCGGCTTACTTTTCGCCGAGGCCTGCTGCGGCGATGAGGAGTTCACCCGCAGCTTTTACAAGCTGATGACCAAGCTCTTCCCGGACAATCAGATAGCGCGAATGCCGGCGAATCACGCCGTCTGGACATCGTTCTTTCAGGTCTCGCCGGCGGATTTTCCCTTTGTGGACGTGCTGCAACGCGGCTGCAAAACGGTCGTGGTCTTCACGCAGACGCCGATGGCCGGGTATTGGGAAGAGTCACGTTTCGCACCCACAAAGGGCAAACCGGCACTGAATAAAGGTCAGAAAGCCTGGCAGTTCGCGGGCAATGTCATTGCCTATGCGACGGGGATGCAGCCCCCGGAGCAGCGTGGCACCAAGCGTATGATCGTCGATCCGAATAAGGAACAGTCCCCACCGCGGGGAGCGTTCAAACCGGCTCAATTGCGGCTTCGTGACGAGGCACCCCCGGCTCCCGCTGCCATGCGGAATCTGCTCGGCTACATCGCCAGTGCCGCCGACATCGACACCGCCAACGACAAGGTGATGATCTTTCCCAGCGATCTGGAACTGTCGAAGTTCAAGTTCCTCTATCTGCACGGCCGGCGTGAATTGAAGCTCTCCGATGAGGAGATCGCCAACTTGAAGGCGCACCTGGAGACGGACGGGCTGCTGTTTGCGGATGCCGCCTGCGGTCGCAAGGCGTTCGACGAGTCGTTCCGGGCCTTGATGAAGAAGATGTTTCCGGACAAGCCACTGGAAGTGATCTCGCCGAGTGACAATCTGTATTCCGAACGCATCAACGGCACAGCGCTGCGGACCGTGAAGCGTCGCGAGAAGAGCGACGGCTCCGGGCCCGATGGCGGGTATCGCGAGTTGCCGCCGCACCTCGAGGGGATCAAGATCGATGACCGCTGGGTGGTGATCTACAGCAAGTGGGATGTGGGCTGTGCGCTGGAGAAGCATAACAGCACCGAGTGTCTGGGTCACACGCCGGAAGACGCGCTGAAGATCGGTGCAGCGGTCGTGCTCTATTCACTGAAGCGGTGAACGGCGGCGGCGAATCGCTATCCTTTGAGCATGCCGCTTGCCGCACTGCTTCGCGAACGCCATCCCGAGGTGGTCCTCGTCAGCGAACGGCGGCTCAGCAAGCTCCTCACCCACCTCATCGACCGTGGTGCCCGCGTCCCGTTCAACGCTGAACGGCCACTCGCGCTGTCAGCAGATCAACTTCCTGGCTTGGAAGGATCTTTTGCAGACAGCACTTTGCCCGAGTGGGTGCTGCTGCTGACGTCGCCAGAGGATCGCCGGCTGGCGGGCACAGATGACTCGGTCATCCACGCAGTTTATTCGCGGTTGGTCTTCGCCGGCTCGGTCGGCGAGATCCTCACTCCGGAGCACTGCCAGACCGCGTGGCAGACTCTCACGCCATCTGCGCGGCGCGAAGCCCGCTTTGTACTCGACGCCGAGCGGCTCCTGCCTGCAGATGCGACGGACGATGAAGTCGCCTTGGTGTGGGCGGGGCATCTCGTCGAACTCCTTGTCTATCAGCCGTACGCCGTGGAAGCATACTATCCGCTGCTGGAGATCAGCGAGGAACTTCTGGCGGCCTTGCCGACGAGCGACGCCATGTCGCAACTTGCCCGTGCCTGCAGTCTGACCGATATCGGTGTGTCCACCACACGACGCACGGACTGCATCACGATCCCAAACGAGACCAACCCGCAGATTGTTGAGGGCTGGATTGCCAAGGGCAATTTCGCCCGCGCGATCGTGGACGCTCGTCACACAGCAGCCGGTGACCGAGTACTGCGGGAGCAGTTTCTCGGTGGCCTCGCCCGGATTCTGCACTGGTCCGACGCGACCATCGAAGAATGGCACGCGGCACTGCAACCGGTGATCGCAGCGGCAGCGGAGGCGACGTGGCCACGCGAGAAGCGTGCCCTCTACGACCTGCAACGGTTGATCGCCGATCACAGCGGCCCGCTCGACGCGGTGGCACCAGTCGAATGGCTCGCGTCATTCGGCCGCATCCCGCTGCGTCGATCGCTTGAGCCGGTCCGAGAAGTGATCCTCGCCCGCCGGCTGCGATCGGTGGAGAAGCAGATCGAGCGATCGACGCTGCCGCTCGAAGACCGGCGGCCAATTGAATCGCTGCTGGAAGCAGAAATTGCTCGAGCCGAGGAACGTATCCGTGCGGAGTACGGCCCACTTTTGCAGCGCATTTTCGACGAGGTGAGCTATGTGCCGCGGAATCTCCCGGAGCAAATCGGCCGCGACAAGACGGTGGCGGAACTGCTCGACCGCTTAAGCGAGACGGGCTTTCTCCGCCTCGCCGATGTCCGCGACGCCATCGCCCGCAATCATCTGAAACTGCCCGACTGCAGCGTGCAGGACTTCCTCCGCGGTGACGCCCTCCTGCGGGCCGATCGCCTCCTGCACCGCTCGCTCTACGGCGTCTACCACCGCGGCGAAGTGTACCTCCGCGCGATCCAGCGATTCTCCAGCCTGGCGTTCGGCACGCCGCTCGGCCGCTGGCTCACGCTCTACGTCGCGCTGCCCTACGGCGGTGCGTTCCTCACGATCGAGGCGGTCAAGCACCTCGCTCACGCCGTGGGCGCACTCGTCAGTCTGATCCAGAAGCTGATTCAGAAGCCCGAGCTAGGCACGGCCGCTGCGGAAACGCACCACGCCCCGGCGTTCGATTCCACGACGCTCGTTGCCATCGCGCTGCTCGGCACGGTGCTGCTGCTCATCATCAATGTGCCCGCAGTACGACGGACCGCGTTCACTATCGGCTCGCACATCGCCTGGGCACTGCGGTCGCTACTGATCGCACTGCCGACTCTGCTCCTCTCGTCGTCCATCACCAAGTGGCTGATCGACAACCGCGTCACGCGATTCTTCAACGCCTACATCCTGCTGCCGGGCTTGCTGACCGTGGCAATGATGTTCGCGCTGATCGTGATGGGCGTGGGCACGCGGATCGTCGTGCCGGTGGGGTTAGTCGGGTTCGCCGCGGTCGCGCTCGTGGGTGCCACGCGATGGGGCTACGAGCTCCGCGAGGAACTGGCGGAGACGCTGCACAGCATGAGCCGCCGCGTGGTTGGCGAAGTCGTGCCCGGGATCATCTCCGGGATCCTCTGGTTCTTCCGTGAAATCCTCGGTCTTGTGGAGCGCGGGCTCTACGCCATCGACGAGTGGTTCCGCTACCGTGAGGGACAGTCGAAGCCGTCGCTGGCGATCAAGGCCTGCGTGGCCCTGCTCTGGTTTCCATTCGCCTATTTGCTGCGCTTCGGCTTCTATCTGCTGCTCGAGCCGCAGGTCAATCCCATCAAGCATTTCCCCGTGGTGACCGTCTCGCACAAGGTGCTACTGCCTCTGATTCCTTCGGCTGCGGCGGCACTGCGGGTCAGCGTCGAGACGGCTGGGCTGATCATCAGCCTCATCCCCGGTGTGTTCGGGTTCCTCGTCTGGGAATTCAAGGAGAACTGGCGGCTGTACGCCGCGAACCGCCCGAAGAATCTGCCCGCGGCTCCGCTCGGCCACCACGGCGAAACAGTCCGCGGATTGCTCCGCCCCGGCTTCCACTCCGGCACCATCCCCAAGCTCTTCCGAAAGCTCCGGCGATGGTACGCCGACGCGGCCCGCAGTGATCACCCCAGTCGCCGCGACCGACTCGACCACGAACACCATCACCTGCACGTCGCCATCAAGCGACTGGTCGAGCGCGATCTGCTGGCGTACTGGCGGGCCTGGCCCGCGCTCGCAGCACAGGGCGAGCATCATCCTGAAGTCCACATCGGTGTGCAGCGAATTGAGATTTCACTCGGATCGCTCAAGCTCGCTCTCGAAAACAACAGCGGCACGTTCAGAGGCACTATCGACGACCCGGGCTGGATCGTCGATCTGGACGAAGAGACGCGAACACTGGTGAAAAACACACTGAGGAGCTTCTTCGCTGTCGCCGCCGCGGAGACGGTGGAGTGGAAGAATTGGCTACTGATCACCGCAGTCAAGGATTGAAGACACCGAGCCCACCCATTGCAACGGGTGGGCTCGCAGAATTATCCCTGCAGCGGCTCCTGCCAGGCGGCTTTCAGTTCCGCGAGCTTGGCCCAGATCAGCCATTCTCCATCCGCACCGGCGACACGCAATCGCGTCTCCTTTGTGGTCGTGCCTATCTTGGCCAAAGGCAGTCCATCGAAGCAGGCCACGAGCTTGGCGGCGTTCTTCGGCTCTACTTCCACGACGAACCGCGTGCACGACTCGCTGAAGAGCTTGGCAAGATCGGAAAGCTCGCCGGGAATCGCTGTGAGCGTGATGTCCGCACCGACCTCGCCGGCAAACGCCATCTCGGCGATCGCGACCGCGAGACCCCCTTCGCTGAGGTCGTGGCAAGCCCGCACGAGGCCTTCGCCGATCGCACGATGCATGGCGGCGAAGATCTTCGGTGCCTTCTCCAGATCGACGCATGGCGGCACGCCACCGAACGTGTCGGTGACGATGTTGTAAAACGAACCGCCGAATTCATGCCAGGTGGTGCCGATCAGGTAGAGATCGTGGCCGGGAGTTTTGAGGTCCATGGTCACGCACTTCGTGACATCGGGGACGCGGGCCAGTGCAGAAATCAGGAGCGTGTGCGGGATGTTGAGCCGTTCACCGTCGGCGCCGACATATGTGTTGTTGAGGCTGTCTTTGCCGCTGATAAACGGTGTGCCAAAGGCGATTGCGACATCGCGGCAGGCCTCGGCAGTGCGGACGAGGGCACCGAGCACTTCGGGGTCGAAGACGTTCCCCCAGCAGAAATTGTCGAGGAT
>JBGSSZ010000557.1:0-2863 GCA_041736785.1 Limnoglobus sp. | reverse complement strand
CTCGCCGCCGCCGGCGCGGACAAACTCATCCGCATCTACAACGCCAGCACCGGCGCTGAACTCCGCACGCTCCGCGGCTGCGGTGACTGGGTCACCTCGCTGGCTTACACCCCCGACGGCGATCGCCTGATTGCTGTCAGTGCCGAGGGTGCGGCCCGTATCTTCGATGTCACCCGCATCGAGCCGCTCTCACGTGGGGGGCACGCCGCCAGCGCCCGCGCCGTCGCCGTGCGCAAAGACGGCACACTGATCGCCACTGTCGGCGACGACATGACCATCCGATTCTGGAACCCCGCCAACGGCATCGAAGTCATGAAGCTCCCGGTGAAATCCGCTAAGCTCTACAGCGCGAGCTTTGTCAATCCGTCACGACTCGCCGTCGGTGGCATCGACGGCCGCCTGCACCGCTTCGACCTCGACGCGAAACATGAAACGAATGCCCTCAGCGTCGGTCAGATCTATGGCATCACGCCCAGCCCCGATGGCACGCGAATCGGCGTCTGGAGTCATCAGGGTGACCTCGACACTTACGGCATCTACCCCGTCGACGGCAATGCCGCACCGGTCACTGTCACCGAAAAAGCTCGCAAAGTGTCGTCCGCGGCGTGGGCACCCGATCTGAGTACTGCAGTCAGCGGCGACGTGTCGGGCAGTGTCGTCCTGCACGACCTGCAGAAAAAGACCAGCGGTAAGCCCTGGTCGCTGGGCACGACCCCGATCGCCGACATCGGCTTCAGCCCCGATGGCAAAAAGCTCGTCGCGTTGACCGACAACGGCAGCACCGTGCAGATCGCCGACATCGCGACCCGCAAGGTGTTGCACACCGCGAAGGGCGTCGACGGCATCAACGCTCTGATCATCTCACCACTCGGCGACCGCTTCGCCATCCTCGGCGAAGGCGGCGAACTGCACTTCTACGATTTCAGCGGCAAGGAATTGAAAGTGATTCAGTTGCCGAGCCCCGCGAACGGCGGCACCTTCGGCGCCCAAGGCAAAACGTTCTACACCGCCAACGCCGACGGTAGTGTTTATGTGGTCGAAGTGCCTTGAGTTTTTGACCAGTCCGCAGCGCAAGCAAGGCAGTATTGAATCTGCCTTGAAGAAATTGCCTTGCTTGCGCTGCGGACTGGTTGGTTCTTAATCGTCGAGAAACGTCTTCAAATCGACGCGATGGCAGGTCGTGTTGGCGTTGCCGAGGAAGAGGCTTGTGCCATCGGGTGAAAACGCCAGGCTCTGCACGGCAGCGTCGAACTCACGGGCCATCAGCAGACGGCCGCTGAGCACATCCCAGAGCCGCACCGTGAGGTCGTCGCCCGCACTCGCCAGGTAGCTGCCGTCGGGGCTGAATGCGACCGCGTTGATGCGATCGGTGTGGCCCTCAAGCTCGAAGACACATTCTTCCGTGGTCATGTCCCACATGTAGACGCGCTCATCGACGCCAGCCCCGGCGAGGTAGCGGCCGCTAGGATCGATGGCGATCTCATAGACACCCACATCGAAGACCATGTCCTTGAGCTTGGTGGCGAGGTTCCAGACGCAGACGGCTCCGGTGCGGTCGCCGGTGCTGAAGACGTCGATGCCGCCGACCGCGATGCGTTCGGAATCGGGCAGGAAAGCGATGCTCTCGAGCGTGCAGCCGTCGGCGGCCTCAATAAGAATCAGCTTGGCTTCGGTGCCGTCGGGGCTCCAGAGCCAGACGAGCCCGTCGACGGGACTGGCCTGACCGATGAGTGTGCCGTTGGGAGCAAAGGTCAGCCCGCCGACCGGGGGCTTGGTGGCTTCGAGCGCCTTCGGTGCGGAGTTCGGCAGAGTGAGATCGTAGAGTCGCGTGAAGTGGTCGGTGCCTCCCACCGCGAGCCAGCGACCTTTCGGGTCCGCGGCGACGCACTGAGCTTCGCCATCGCCGCTCGGCCAGATTTCCTGGTTGCTGGCCGTGTCCCAGAGGTGCAGCTGGCGACCGCCCGCACTGGCGAGCAGCGTGCGGCCATCGGTCGTGGTCATCACGGCGATCTGATTGCGATTGGTGTCGCTTGGCCCGGCGATCAGTTGACCCGTGGCCACATTCCACAGATGAATCACGCGATCGGCCCCGGCACTTGCCAGCCGGCTGCCATCCGCATTGAACGCCAGCACGCGGATCTCATCCATATGACCGCGCAGTCGATGCTGCACCGTCGCGGTGGTCGGATCGCTCCAGAGATAGATGTCGTTGTCGCTGTCCGCCGTCGCCAGGACGCTGCCGTTTGGCGAATAGGCAATGGTCAGCACCTGATCCGAATGGCTGTTGAGCAGCATCAGCGGATCGGCGTGTGCGGGTGCCCAGACGCGGGCGGAGGTATCCCAGCCCGCACTCACCAGCAGCGTGCCGTCGGGCTTCCAGGCGAGAGCGGGGATGCGATCGGTGTGGCTCTTGAGTTCGTTGAGCCGGGCGTGGCTCATGGCATCCCAGACGCGGACAATGCGATCCTCACCCGCCGTGGCGATGCGGTCGCCCGCTGGTGCAAAGCTGATTGCGCTGATCGACTCGGTGTGGGCTTTGATCTCGCCGATGCTCTTGCGGGTGGCCACGTCATGGAAGCGGACGACGCCGTCGTCGTGTCCGCTCGCAACTGTGGAACCGTCGGGGCTGAACGCGATCGCTGTCACCCACGATGGCTGCGAGATGCGCTCGATGAGCTGGCCATCGGCAACGTTCCAGAGGATGAGATCATCGTTGCCGCTGGCGAGGGACTTGGCATCAGGCGAAAAGTTCCAGACTGTCTCGAGGTCGCTGAGGTACTGCCGGCGGTGGGAGCGACCGTCGGCGCTCCAGTGCTGGAGCACGCCGGCATCGGTGACGCTGTAGAGCGTGCCGTCGGCCGCG
>JBGSSZ010000552.1:0-2680 GCA_041736785.1 Limnoglobus sp. | reverse complement strand
GCGGCGAGCATCAGCACGGCGAGAAGCCAGTTGGCAACGCCGATGATGCGTTCGGAGGCGAAGGTGCGGTCGGCGAGGAGCCCGGCGAAGAGTGGGGCGATCAGGGCGCCGAGGGCGAGTGTGCTGTAAATGGCGCCAATGTCGTCGGGAGAAAATCCGAGACCGCCGTGCTGAGGGGATGCCCCGAGCCAGTGAGCAAGTGGTACGAGCCAGGCCCCGAGTCCACCGTAGTGCAGGAACATCATGCCCGCGAGCCGAAGTGCATCATGCCGTGCGGCCACCGGTGAAATCTCGAAGGTGTAGTCGTGTTGTAGGGAGTGGACCGCGGATCGCCGAAGTGACGGGGATCGAACGATGGCCTGTCCGCAATCGTCGTGAATGATAGACTTTCCAGCCGGACGATTTCATCATCGAGACCAGCAATGCGCGTCGAACTCTACGGCTTGACTATGGACGCTCCAGGTGCGTCGTTCTATCTCTGGAGCCCGTGGCGCGGAGCGGCTCTCGAACACAAGCTTTTCGAAGCCGTGTGCAGTGCCCCGAACGCGACGCTCGAGAAAGCTCCCGACGAACTGCGGCTCGACGTCAGCGAGGAGAAAAGCTGGAAGTATGCACTGACCGCGATGGAGCGCGTACTCAAAGGCTGGCAGGAAGAAGGCGTCGAGGCCGAGAACGAAAAGCGATCGTGGCGCTGGCTGCTGGAAGCGGACATCGACGCCAACGGCTTCGATCATAAAGGTGAGAAGAGTGCGTTCTGGCTCTTTTTGCGGCTGGCGATCGACCGTGGCGGCCCCGGCGAAGCGGATAAAGGCGAAGATGTGGACCTGAACAATTTCGGCGTCTGCGTCTGGGGTGCGGAGGAGTAAGCAGAGTGATCGCTGATCCCGCGTTCGTTTTCATTCTTCGTTCTTTGGCAGCTTCAGCGTGAAGGTCGAACCGCGGCCGACCACGCTTTCCACACGGATGCGGCCGTGGTGCTGTTCGATGATCTGCCGGCAGACGCTCAGGCCGAGCCCGGTGCCGCCGCGACCCATGTCGTCGGGTTTCTTGGTCGTGAAGAACGGCTCGAAGATCTGCCGCAGGTGTTCGGGTGCAATGCCGACGCCGGTGTCGGAGATACTCACCTCCGCGGTGTCGCCAGAGTCGCTTTCGCTGACCTGCAATTTCAATCGACCGCCCTGCGGCATCGCCTGTCGGGCGTTGATGACGAGGTTCAGGAGGATCTGCTCGATCTGCCCGCTTACCGCCTGCACGACGGGGCGTGAAATGAACTTCTTTTCCACCTGGATCCGGTGCTTGCTGAGATCTTTTTCGGTGAGCAGGAGCACATCGTCGACGAGCTTGCTGAGGTCGGTGGCTTCACGGGCGAGTGCCTTGTTGCGTGCGAAGCCGAGCATGCCGTGAACGATAGTGGCAGCGCGTTGACCACCACGGAGGATGCGTTCGAAGGATTGCGTTGTGGCCGCAGTGTCGCCAGCCTTCATGCCCATCTTGGCGTAGTTGATGATCGTGGTCAGGATGTTGTTGAATTCGTGAGCCACGCTGGACGCAAGCTCTCCGACGCTCGACAACCGTTGAGCTTGCAGAAGCTGCTGGCGCAGCATCGCTTCGGTGTCCTGCATCGGCGGTGCCATCATCTGTTGCCCGGTCATGGATCGCCCTTTCGGCACAGCCCTGTGGCAAGAAGTATCGGTTGTGCCGGCGGGGTTCCTTCATCCGAAGCTGCAAATGTGAAGAAGAACACAAGTGCTCACGCCTCTGACTTCCCAAACGCCGAAGCTGCGTAGGCTTCGCTGATGGCCTGCACGGTCGGCGGTACGGTCAACAGGCTCTCGCTCCGCCACGAATCTGGAGAAGCCAGATAAATTTCGCTGACGGCCAGATTCGCCACTCGGCCCAGTTCGTGCCAGCGCGTGGCATCCCAGTCGGGCAGCAGCGAGAGCAGCAAAACTTTCACCACGATGCCGTGGCAGACGATGGCGATGCGTCGTCCGCGATGTTTGGCGATCACCCGCTCCCAGGACGGGAGCAGACGCGTGCGGAGATCGTCGAACGATTCCGCACCCGGCGTGGTGAAGGAGGTGTTGCCTGCGGTCCACTGACGCAGCGTGTCGATCCATGGACCTTCGCTGAGTGAGAACGACGTCCCGCAGAGGTCGCCAATGCGCCGCTCGTGCAACATGGTTTCAAAGTCAAGCTCGGCACTGCAGGCACTTGCAATCGGCGTGGCCGTGGCGATGGCTCGTTGCATCCGTGACGCGACCACGACATCGATCTGCTTCGGGCGAAACCACTCCGCAGCCGCGGCGGCTTGTTCGATACCCAGCGGGCTGAGGATCTCATCGCTCTCGGCGCCGTGGAAGACCAGGGGTGTCGCCGTCTCGGCATGACGGCAGAGCCAGACTCGAGTCTCGGTCATTTCGCATCCCAGGGCATATTCACTTCTCCCGGCCGCACCAGCCCACGCTGGCCGCACAACAGGCACTCTGTCACAATAGGCGCGAGCATCGCCGGCAAGCGAGCGGTCGTCGCAGAGGGGCGTTCGCTCGCGGCCAGTTCCTCGCGAAACTGCAGCCAGTTGGTCAGCACCCCGGCTGTGCGTTTGGGGAGCTTGCCGCTGACGGCGATCCGCTGCGTGCCGAAGCGCAGGCCGTTCGCATCCACGGCGATGTTCGTGTTC
>JBGSSZ010000537.1:0-7868 GCA_041736785.1 Limnoglobus sp. | reverse complement strand
CACGAGCGCGGCGGCGTCGCGCGGTTGCAGCGTGTGCTCGCGCAACCGATCCGCCAGCGAGCCGCCCGCGACAAATTCCTCGGCGATGTACCAATGGCGATCGTGCTCGCTGACATCGTAAATCTGCACGATGTTGGCGTGGTTCAGCTTTGCGGCGATCTCGGCTTCGCGGCGGAAGCGGGCCACCTGCGAATCATCCGCCAGGATGCGATCCCGCAGCAGTTTCAGGGCGACGGGCCGCTTGAGGGCAATCTGCCAGGCTTTGTAGACGACGCCCATGCCGCCGCGACCGATCTCGCCGTCGATCGTGTAGCCGGGGATCGTCGGCAGGCTCGAGGAACGATCGGAGTCTGTCGCGAAAGACCGCCGCAGTTCCAGTTCATCGCGCAGCAGCGAACCCAGACCGGACGCCGGCCGGGCAAATGTTGTTCGCAGATTCCGCAGCAGCGGGTGAAGGTTTGCGATGCGCTCGCGGAGTGGATCGGGCAACGCGGTGCCTGTGTCTGCCGGAGACAGCGTGCTGCCGGCGCGCAGTTGCTCGTCGTATTCTGCGAGGGCATCGGCGACAGTGGCGTCTTCGTTCACGACAGTTCCTGTTCGAGCTTTTCGACGGCCCGCAGCCAGAGCATCCGCGCCGCTTCCGGGCTCTTGTTCAATCGCTGGCCAATTGTCTCAAATGGCAGATCGTCCCAGTAACGCCAGACAACCACCTGGCGATAGTGCTCGGGCAATCGCTCGATGGCAGCCCGCAGGCGACCGGCTTCCTCGCCGTGCACCATTCCGCTGGCCGGGCTTCCCGAACCTCCCGGAATGGGCGGCGTGTCGAGCGTCACTTCCCGTCCCGCCGATCGCTTGGCCGTCCGGTAGCGCCGATCGTGCTCGGAGAGTTTGTTCAGCAGGATGCCGCGGAGCCAGGCCAGGAGATCATCCCGGGAGTGCCCCTCGAATCGTTCGAAGACCTTGTGCGCCTCCAGAAAGGCATCCTGCACCACGTCGCTGGCTCCGGCTTTGGGCAGCAGTGCGGAATCGAGTTCCTCCCCGGCGATCTTCAGCAGGTAGGTGCGGCACTCCTCCAGCAGCGCACCCAGTGCCGCCGTCGAGCCGGCACGGGCCGCTTGAAGCTCGTCATATGTCGGCAGCGACGATGCCATCGACCGCAGTCCCTGTTGGCGATGCCCCGGAAAAAGTCACGCTGTTGGAGCATATCAGGAAAAATGAAAATTTCATGACCTTCTGCATTGCGCTCGCGTCCCGTCCGCAAACAGGGGGGAACTGATTCATTCCGGAGTTTCAACATGGCCCGTCGTTTCGCACTCATGGACAAACTGCTCGAACTCGAAAGCCGCATCACGCCGACCACCACGGCGACTTTCCTCAACGGCAAGCTCACCATCATCGGTGACGACGGCAACAACAATATCACCGTGGTCCGGGAAAGCGATTCGATCGTCGTTCGCGATGGGGCCAACATTATTCCCATCGCGAACCCGCCGGCAAGCCGATTCGACATTCAATGCATTGAAGTTTTTGGCGGCAAAGGCAATGACGTCATTGACCTCGGTGGCATCGCACTCGGTTCGATCAGCAACGATCTCTTTCTCAGTGGCAATAATGTCGAAAATCCCATTTTCATCGATGGCGGCGAGGGGAACGATACGCTGACCGCTGCCAACGGCATCGACAGCACACTACTCGGCGGAGACGGCGAGGATGTCGTGAACGGCGGCTCGGGAAATGACACGATCAATGGCGGTGACGGCACCGATACTCTTCTCGGAGGCAGGGGTGACGACAGGATCGAGGGCGGCAATGGGGACGACTTGATCGGCGGCGGCCCCGGGAACGATACGCTCATCGGCGGCGACGGCAAAGACAGCCTCTTCGGCAACGACGGCGACAACAAAGTGAATGGGGAAATCGGCGACACTGTACTCGATGCGGGAGCGGGAACGAATTCCTTAGTCACAATCGGTCACACAAACAACGCCAGCAATGTGGTGACGATCACCAGCAACATCGAAACCAACACCGCGACGGTTTCGGACGGTATCGATAGTACCGCGGTGACCGCCAAGAACGCGGAAATCGACAACAAAACTCAACAACTGGCGGCGGCCTTTGCGGAGTTTGCAACGGCCAACGAAATCACATTCTTCGAGACAGCAGCAATTACAACAGCGATCGATGCCAGTAACCAATTAAGTAATTTTGCCGGCATTCCTCTTGTGGGACTGGTCATCTTCGGGTCGACATTCAAGCTCGATCCCGCACAATCGCAGTTAGTGCAGACCACCACGAATCTATCCCTCCTCGGTTTCTCATCGGCAACAATTGAGGCCGGCGACGGCGACGATCAGTTCAACGTGCAGCCTGTCAATATGCCGGTTCACATCCAGGGCGGTGGCGGCAAGAATGAATTGAAAGTCAATACGGATGGACTCCCAGCCACACAGGGATCAAGCCTGGTGCAGATTGATAATCGTGCGGACATTACTTTCCAGGATATTTTAAATGTCGTCCTCAACACCGCGCCTCTGCAGGCCCCGGCTCCTAGCACGCTCGTCCAAAATACCGATACAATATTGCGGGGTGAAAAGGTCTATGTCACTTACACCGTGACCAACACCTTGACGACGCCGATTGAAGTCGCACCTCGGTTCTTCTCGAACTTCCCGATCCTGCGAGTCACGTCGGACACTCCGTCCACGGTCGAGGACGTTTCCTTCCTGGTGCTGCCCGACGATCTGAATCAATCCGACAGACAATTCGTTCGCCAGGTGTTTCTGGATGACCCACTTGCTCCCGGAGACAGTGTCACTTTTGTCGTCGCGGTTCTCGGCGATCGTACCGGCGTGATGAACGTTGATGCCAGAAACCGAGTGTTCTCCGATGGTGTTGCCGAGTTCGACGACGGCCAGAGAGTAACTGCCCAGATCGTCGCCAATGAGTTCGAGCGAACCGCACTCGTCAACAAGAATCCCGCGACCGGCAATTCCGGCGGTGGTGAGGCCAACACGCTCGTCAAATCCGATGATTCCGGACACCAGTCGCTGTTCGTCTCCGACAGTAAGCTGCTCGATCCCGATGCGAAATACATCGATCAGCCCAGCACAGATCAGCACCTCTACATCGGCGAACCGCTTCTTGCGAGCGTCGGGCCCGATGGCGTGACCTCCAGCGACAGTCACATCTTCGAACCCAGCTTCAGCAGCGACGGTCGCTTCGTGGTCTATCGCAGCGACGCGAGGAACCTCGTCCCCGGATTGCCGGGGCCGCTGAACTTCAACAGTCAGATCTGGTGGCGCGATCTGGCCCTGCAACAGAACCGCCTGATCAGCTTCGATGCCACCGGCACGGATGGTGGCACCAACATCTCCAGTCGGCCAAGCGTCAGCGACGACGGTCGATTCGTCACGTTCCTGAGCCGGGCCAGCAATCTCGTCGCTGGCTTCGTCGATAAGAACGGCTCGTTCGCCAACGATCTGTATTTGCGCGATACCGCCACGGGCAAGACCGTGCTCGTGTCACGCGATTCCGCCAATCCGCTCAACGGTGCAAGCGCCGCCATCAACAACCCCCAACTCAGCGCCGACGGCCGCATCGTGATCTTCGAAAGCACGGCGAAGAATCTCGTCAGCGGCGTCACAATCACCACGGGCACGCACCTCTATGCCTACGATCGCGTCACCGACACGCTGCGGATCCTGAACGTGGCACCGGACGGCGTCACGCCCGGCAACGCCAGCATCGGTGCGAATACCGCCCGCATCAGCCGCGACAGTTCCACGATCGTCTTCGAATCCGGGGCCACCAATCTCATCACCGGCTTCGTCAACGGCAACGGCTTCTCCAACGACGTCTTCGCTTACGACACGGCGACCTCGAAAAACAGCCTCGTCAGCGGCATCAGTGCCACGGCGACCGCCAACGGCCAGGCCCGCAAGCCGTCGCTCAGCGCCGACGGCCGCTTCGTCGCCTTCTACAGCCCTGCGACCGACCTGCTGCCCCAATCGACCAACAATCAGTTGCACGTCTTCGTCCGCGATCGCCTCACCGGCGAGCTCGAACTCATCGACATCGGCTTCGACAACAACACCCAGGGCAACGGCAATTCGACCACCTTCGACGCTCCCGAGCTCAGCACCGACGGCCGCTTCGTCGCGTTCCGCAGCGAGTCCACCAACCTCGTGCCCGGCTACATCGACGGCAATACGGACGCGACCGATCTCTACATCCGCGACCGCCTCACCGGCCTCACCACGCTGGTCAACAGCCCCGACGGCAATACCTCCAGCAATGTCGGGCACCTCAACAACCAGCGATTTTCCCTGAATGCCGTCGGCGACATGATCGTCTTCCAATCCTCGGCCTCGAATCTGATCGCCAGCGACACCAACCTCTTCGACGATATTTACACCAGCCAGGCCCACGTCAGTTTCAGCTTCACCGCCCCCGCGGCGACGGACATCACTCTGCGACGCACGGGTGCGAATTTCGAGTTTATCAACTCGAAGACCTCGCAGGTGCTCGCCACCCGGGATGCTGCCGCCACCTTTAACATCGCGCTCAACGGCCTCGATGGCGCTTTCCATCTCGACTACAGTTCTGGCGGCTTCTTCCTCCCCGGCGGCATCGACATCGACGCCCTCGGCAATTCACAGATGAACATCGTCGGTGGCGTCTTCAACCGCATCGACGCCGACGCCCGGGGTAAAGACAACGGCTTCATCGCATTCGACGATCTGACCCTGCACTACGATGGCCTGAACCTGATTACCGACACGGCCGCTACACTGACGCGCACGCTGACCACCACCGGCGCGGATGACGTCATCACGATCAGCGTGGTCGGTAGCCAGACGCAGTTCAGCGATCCCGCACACATCACGACCTGGCAGTTCAATGATCCCATCATCACGCTGGCACTGGATACCGGCGCGGGCAACGACAGCGTCAATCTTGTCGGCCTGCCTGCTGTTTATGACTCCACAGTGAACGCGATCGTGTTCGGCAACGCCGGCAACGATACGCTCGACGCAACCAGCGCGGGCCGCCGCGTCTTCCTCGATGGCGGCGCGGGCAACGACATGCTGACTGGTGGCACCGGCAACGACGTCCTCGCTGACGGACCCGGCAACGATGTCCTGATCGGCGGACCCGGCAACGACATCTACCGGCTCAGTGCGCTCGGCACAGACAGCGTCAGCGATGCCAGCGGAAGCGACACGCTCGATTTTTCATTCAGTGACCGGCCCGTGACACTCGCCATTCACCAGGGGTCGCAGCAGACCATCAGCGAGTTCAACGACAAGCTGACCATCAGCGGCCAGATCGAGAACTTCACCGGCAGCCCGCTCAATGACTCGATCACCGTGACACTGCTCGCCGTGCCTCGCACGATCACTGGCGGCCCACATGTGATCGGCTCGAAGGGTGATTTGATGGTGGTCGATGCCCTGGGGAACGCGGCGACAGATCTCGGCGGCAAAGTGCAGGTCACGGGCTTCGCCGACATCAATCACGACACGGTCGAAACCGTGCAACTCATCAACACGGGCGGTGCCGCCGTCAGCAGCGTCATTGTCAACGATGGTGCGACCCAGCGGTCGCGGCTGACCCACGTCGTCGTGAATTTCTCGAGTCCCATCGACGCCGCCGCCCTCGGGGCCATCACGTTCACCCGCACGCTGCCAACATTTGGCACGGTTGTGAATACATCGAATGGGCTGATCGTATCCCCGCTCACCGGTACTGTGAGCAGCATCACGCTGACGTTTGCAAACGTCGTCAACTCCGGCGTCCAGAACGGTTCGCTGGCCGACGGTTACTGGCAACTCGCCATTCCCGGAGCGAACTTCACCAGCCCGCTCAACGACACGATGCTCCGCCGCTTCTTCGGTGATTTCGACGGCAACGGCACCGTGGACAGTTCGGATTTCGCACAGTTCGGCAGCGTGTTCGGTGTGACCGTCGCCGACTCCCCCTTCGATTTTGACGACGACGGCGTCATCGGCAGCATCGATTTCGCCCAGTTCGGCAGCCGCTTCGGAGTCACACTCTGATTTCAGCGACGAAAGTGCCCTCTGTGCCGACTGCGGTGCACTTCCGCAGTCAGTGCTGATCTGCTCCGACAGCAGCATGAGTCATCACGCTTCGCCAAATGCGGATTTGATCGCCTCCAGGAGAGGCCTCGCACTGAATGGTTTGTGCAAGACTCGGTTGATCGTCCGCACGGTGATCTTGCGGCTGTGAGTGTTCCCATCCGCGATCAGATCTCCCTCGCGGCTGAACGCGACCCGCGTGAGGCCGCAGGCGTGGTGCGGGTCTCGATGACTCCGACCGGGCCGGGAAGGCGTTCACTCCGGAATCCGCCTGCGACTTGCTGTTGAAGAGCAAGCAGGGAGCATTGCAACTGCACTATCACTTCGATGGCTACGACTGGACCGACACACTGATGCAGACGCCCGCCGGCCTCCGCGCCGTCCGCTGCCGCCACTAACCTGCGCCGGATTGACACTGCATCGAAGACTACCTGAGGTTTCATAAAGGTCTCGAGGGCCGCTGGGTTCATCCCAAGTCGCTGCGTGAGCGGGGCGGCTTTGCGGCCCACTGGAGAAACACCTGGTTCTGCGTCGGGGTGGTCTACATCACTTCGTTGCCTTGGTGAAGTGAATAGAGAATGAATGCGGCCGACCGGATAGGAACACTCTTCCCATTGCCTGAAAAGTCGAGTCGCTGACTGAGACTGTAACATCATCGATATCGTTATGTTCCATGAGGTAAAGCCCCACTTCATGTTCATCCAGATCGGCACGGACTACCTTTGTGTTTGCTAAACCTACAAGCTTGCGGGTGTTTGCCGGAAAGTCATGGATGTAAAACTTGGGCGGATAAAGCGTACAAGACCAAGGTGAATCTTCATCCGAAGTGACGGCATCGTACTGTGTTTTGTCGCCGAAGATTTCGGCGTCGATGGATGCCTTGCCAGTTTTTGAAACGACGAGCTTGAAATGAGACTTCTTCGAGTCGATCCCAAAGTCGGCGTCGTCGATCTTAAACATGATCGCCCCTATTCCGTCTTCGCCGAACAATTGATGCCCTGATCTACACGTCCGAAAGTGCAAATGATCAGATCAGAGAATATCACAGTCCAGTCAGGCCAGTCAACAATATACCAAAAAACTCTGCAAATCGTTGCAGTCCGATCGCCGGTTCAAGTATCAGCGGGCGTTCCCTGATCTCGAAACTGATCCATTAATATCCTCGACCAGCTCGTCATGGCCTGCCGAACCATGAACTCTGCAGCGGCCTTGGAACGGTGCGACCACGACTGGATCGAAGACAACAACTGCGACCACAATTCGTCACGACGCTCTGAAGTGCCATGCCGCCTGGAACGTGCCAACTTCTGTTGACAGCAGAGCCGGTCAGCCGACGAAAACACCGCCTCGGAAACTATCGAACGGGGCGAACAAGCTGTAATTGATGTCGGTCGACTTCGTCCGGTAGATCACGACTTGACCCGTTACCGCGGGGCCACTGCCGGCGATGAGGTCGGCCTTGTTGTCGCCGTCGAGATCGAACGCAGCAACCCGGGTACCGCTCTGGACGGGTAGGAACTGGCCGATGTCCGGAATGAACACGTCGATGGACTGCTGCAGGAAGCCCGCGCTTGAGTACACGTTGACCGTGGCGGGCGAGCCATCGCCGGAGCCTGCGATGATCTCCGCTCGTCCGTCGCCATCGCGATCGCCGGCCGCGACGTAGACGCCGTTGCGCAGTGTGGAATCGTAGGCGAAGAAGCTGGCGAGTGCGACGCCCGTGGAGGTGAAGGTTCTGACGTTGGGCGCGCCGCCGTTGCCGGTGCC
>JBGSSZ010000527.1:0-12306 GCA_041736785.1 Limnoglobus sp. | reverse complement strand
GCCGGGCGCGGGGGCATTCGATGACCCCGTTTGATTATGACTATGTTTGTCGACTGGTCCGCGACCGCAGCGCGATACATCTCGAAGCCGGGAAGGAATATCTGGTGAAAGCGCGGTTGCAGCCCATCGCGAAGCAACTCCAATTGAACTCGATCTCCGATTTGGTGGCGCGACTTCGCGCCAATGTTGACGATGGATTGAAGGCGAAGGTCGTCGAAGCCATGGCGACGTCGGAATCGCTCTTCTTCCGTGACCACCATCCGTTCGAGACTCTGCGCACCACGATTATTCCAGCACTGATCCGAAGCCGTGCGGCTGAGCAGCGACTGAATATCTGGTGTGCTGCCTGTTCGACCGGTCAGGAACCGTACAGCCTGGCGATGTTGTTCCGCGAACACTTTTCGCAACTCTCGGGCTGGAAGGTGAACATCCTTGCGACAGATTTCTCGCAGGAGATACTGACCCGTGCGCGTGCGGGGCGGTTCAATCAGATTGAAGTGAATCGGGGCTTGCCCGCGCCGCTGCTGGTGAAATACTTTCAGCAACACGGCGCAGCGTGGGAATTGTGCGAGAATATCCGACAGGCCGTGGACTTTCAAGAGTTGAATCTGGCCCAGACATGGCCACCGTTGCCGCGGATGGACCTCATCATGATGCGGAACGTGTTAATCTATTTCGAAGCGGCGATGAAGAAGTCGATCTTCAGCCGCGTCGCACGATTGCTGCGGACCGATGGCTATCTGCTGCTGGGCGGCGCCGAGACGACGCTCAACCTCGACGACTCGTTCCGTCGCGCCGAAGAACTCAAAGGCGGCTTCTACCGTTTGGACCATTAAGGAGCGACGTGGAAAACCGGGATGAACTGACACAGGCTTTCGCGACCGCGGTGTCGGTGGCCATTCGCGAGATGGCCAGTGTGGAGGCTGCACTGGCCGATTCTCGTCCTGAGAAGTGTGCGATCCAGCCGGGCGAGATCGCGGCGACTCTGCGATTGACCGGCCGTGACGAAGGCTTCCTCGTGCTCACCATGCCAACAGAAACAGCGACGGCTCTGGCGCGGTTGGTCCTGGCCGGCACGCTGAACGATCCCGATGAAGCCATGGTGCAGGACTGCGTGAACGAAGTGGCCAACATCATCGCAGGGCAGGCCAAGACGCTCCTGTATGGCACACCGCACCACTTCAGTTTTTCACCACCGCTGGCCGCCGCTTCCCCGCTGCCGTCTGAGATAGAATGGATGGTTCAGACTTTTGCCAGCGATGTCGGCGAATTGACGCTCCATGTTCATCTGCCCTGATGAATTGAGAATCACCATGTTTCATCAACCTGGAAAGTATGATGTCGAATGATGGCACAGCAACGGATATTTCCGTCGACGAGTTTCTTCGAAACCTCGACGAGAGCGGTCTGTCCGCCATTGAAGAGGGACGCTCAGCCGCCGGGAACGTCGCTGCGCCGTCTGGTTCAACGATCGCAGCACGACTCGTCAGCAGCGGTGTCCTGACTGCGTTCCAGGCCAAAGCCGTACTCCAACGGCGGTTCGCCGACCTCCGTATGGGTAATTACGACATCCTCGACAAACTCGGCGTCGGCGGCATGGGTACAGTTTTCAAGGCTCGGCACCGGCGAATGAAACGACTCGTTGCGCTCAAAGTGCTCACCACAGCCGCCGCGCAGTCGGCCGCGTTCACCCAACGGTTCCAGCGCGAAGTCGAAACGATCGCCAAGTTGCATCACCCCAACGTCGTCATGGCATTCGATGCGGACGAGGCGGAACTCGGACCGTTCCTCATTATGGAGTTTGTCGACGGAAGAGACCTGGCCATCGATGTCGAACGGGGCGGCCCGTTGGCAGTTGCAGATGCTGTGGACTGCATCGTGCAGGCGGCCCGCGGATTGGAATGTGCCCACGGCCTGGGGATCGTCCACCGCGACATCAAACCCAGCAACCTGCTCCGCGATACCCACGGCGTGGTCAAGGTCGCCGACCTCGGTCTGGCCAGACTCAACGGTCCCAGTGGTGACTCCGCGGAGAACTCCTCGCTCACACAGGCGGGCAGCGTCCTCGGCACCATCGACTACATGGCCCCTGAGCAGGCAGTCGACTCCGCCTCGGTCGACGCCCGCGTGGATATCTACAGCCTCGGCTGCACGCTCTATTTCCTCCTGGCTGGCCGTGCACCGTTTCAGGCGGGCTCCATTATGGCCCTGTTGCTCAAACATCGCGAAGCAGAGATTCCATCACTGATGGCGATCCGGCCCGATGTTCCGCCTGAGCTTGACAAAGCGTACCGGCGGATGGTCGCCAAGAAGCCACAGGACCGTTTCAGCACCATGCACGAGCTCATCGTGGCGCTCGAGGAACTACGGCAATCATCCAAGCTCAGTGAACTCCGACCACACAGCGACTCACCTGCTGAGGACGCACAACCCGACCGTACGGTGGCACTGAGTCCCGGCCAATCCACCACGACCGGTTTCTCATCGGCAGCACAGTCCCCGACTGCGGTCATCGAGCCGGCCACAGCACAGGATGCGGTTTCGCTCAAGCATCGGATCGTGGTGCTCGTCGAACCATCGCGGACCCAGGCTGGGATTATCCGTCGCTATCTCGAACAACTGGGGATTGCAGTTGTTCACTTTGCGAAAGCCGGCCAGGAGGCATTGGAGTTGGCTCAGAAGGAACATGCCAATGTCATCGTCAGTTCCATGCACTTGTCCGACATGACAGGCGTTGAACTTGCGCACAAGTTGCTTGAAGCCCCCGCTTGTAATGGGATTGGTTTTGTGCTGGCGACCAGCGAATCGGAAACGCAGCAGACTGCTACGATCCCGAACAATCCTCGATTTGCGCTGATGCCGAAGCCATTTGACCATCAAAGACTGAGTCTGGCTATCACTGCAGTCCTAAAACACTCGGATGAGTTGCCCAACCGCTAGCAGCCATTGATGCGCTGTGGCAGCCATGGTTGCCCATTCACGCCGATCTCGGCCTTGGAGAAAATTCCATGGATAGCCATGCACTCGTGCTGAACGCTGGTTCGTCCAGCTTGAAGTTCTGCCTCTATCGAGTGACGTCGGCTGGCGACTGGCCCGAGGATTACAGCGGACAGATTGAGGGCCTCGGCACCTCGCCGCAGTTCACGGTCAAGGACGCTGCGGGCGCGAAGCTCGTCGATGAGCACTTGGACTCTTCAGTCCGTGATGCCGGGGCAGCGATCGCTCATCTGTCGGGCTGGTTGCGCTCGAAGAGTCCGGAGGGTCGACTGGCCGGTGTCGGTCATCGGGTCGTGCATGGCGGCCCGCGCTTCAGTCAGCCCGTCGTTGTCACGCCGGCGATTCTAGCCGAGTTGGCGGAACTCACACCGCTGGCGCCGCTGCATCAGCCGCACAATCTCGCTCCGATCAAAGCCACGTTCGATCAGATGCCCGGTTTGCCACAGGTCGCGTGTTTCGACACGGCGTTTCACCGTGGGCATGCGGCCGTGGCGACACTCGTGCCGCTGCCGCGCGACCTGATCAGTGGCGGCGTCGAACGCTACGGCTTCCACGGCCTCTCGTACGAATACATCGCGTCCCGATTGCCGGTAGTTGCGCCGGACATCGCAGACCGGAAAGTAATTGTCGCCCACCTCGGCAGCGGCGCGAGCCTCTGCGCGATGAACCATGGCAAGAGCGTCGACTCCACAATGGGCTTTACAGCACTCGACGGACTCTGCATGGGCACGCGGCCCGGTGCCCTCGACGCCGGCATCGTGCTCTACCTCTTCCAGAAGCTCGGCCTCACGACGGCACAGGTTGAAGAGGTGCTCTACAAGAAGTCGGGCCTGCTCGGCATCTCCGGCATCAGCAACGACATGCGCGATCTGCTCGGCTGCCCTGAACCCGGAGCCCGCCTCGCCATCGAGTACTTTGTCTGGCGGGCCGCGAAGGAAATCGGTGCTCTCGCTGCATCACTGGGTGGCCTGGACGCCCTCGTCTTCACCGCAGGCATCGGCGAGAACTCGCCAGAGATCCGCCAACGCATCGGCGAAGCGTGTGCCTGGCTCGGCCTCGAACTCGATCCCGCCGCACCCGGCCCGCGACTCTCAAAGCCCGGCAGCAAGGTCAGTGCCTGGGTGATCCCGACCAACGAGGAGTTGATGATCGCCCGGCATACGCGGTCGCTGCTGAAGCTATAAGTCTGCGTGGCTGACGCCATGACTGACACTCAAAGATGTCGGTGCTTGACGCGGAGTTGCGCCAGTGCCCACACCAGGGCGGCGTTGGTGCTGGCGACTTCCTCGGCGGAGAGCCGGCCCTTCAGCCTTGCTTCCGCCGCGGCACGTGCCTCCTCGGCTTTCGCTTCACCGATCGATTCGACACTCATCGCCATGGCGGTCAGGATTGTCATCTGCTCGCCGCACGCGCCCATCATCCAGCCTGCCGTCCTGGACGCAGAGACGGAAGAGACGTTGTGCGTCGCGCCGTGTTTGGCGGTCATGGCGTCCTCATGCGGCGAACTGTCAGCGTACACTTTGTGCTGCAAGCTCACTCATTCACACTACACAAATGCAATTCAGCCACGACTCCCCCCGATGCGTTCGAGCACGTAGTAGAAGACCGGTGTGAGGAAGATGCCGAAGAGCGTCACGCCGAGCATGCCGCTGAAGACCGCGATACCGAGCGTGCGACGCATTTCGGCCCCGGCCCCGACCGCGACGACGAGCGGAACCACGCCGAGGATGAACGCGAACGAGGTCATGAGGATTGGCCGCAAGCGCAGCCGGCACGCCTCGATCGCTGCGTCGTACGCCGACTTGCCTTTCGCACGCTCCTCGCGGGCGAACTCCACAATGAGAATTGCGTTCTTCGAAGCCAGGCCGACGAGCACCACAAAGCCGATCTGCACAAAGATGTTCACGTCGAGCTTTTGCATCAGCACGCCGACGATCGAGCAGAGCAGGCACATCGGCACGACGAGGATCACCGCAAACGGCAGGCGGATGCTTTCGTACTGCGCCGCCAACAGCAGATACACCAGAATCACAGAGAGGCCGAAGACCAGGATCGCCGTGTTGCCGGCTTGGATCTGCAGCAGCGTGATCTCGGTCCAGAGAAAGTCCATGCCTTGTGGCAGGCTGGCATCAGCGGCTTTCGTCACCTCTTTGATCATGGTGCCCGAACTGACTCCCGGCTTGGAGCTGCCGGTCACCATCGCAGCCGTGATGCCGTTGTAGCGCGTGATGATCACCGGCCCGCCGACGGGATCGATGTCGACCACGGCTGCGAGGGGCACCATTTTGCCTTCGGCATTGCGCACTTTCAACTGACCGACGTCTTTCGCGCTGAGCCGCCGCATCGGGTCCGCCTGCAGATTCACCTGCCAGGTGCGACCGAAGCGGTTGATGTCGTTGGTGTAGTAGCCGCCGAGATAGAGTTGCAGTGTGGTGAAGACATCGCGCAGGTCGAGGCCCATGCTCTTGCACTTCACGCGGTCGACGTTGGCGTAGAGTTGCGGGGCGTTGGCCCGGAACGTGGTGAAGACACCGACGAGGCCGGG
Source organism: Limnoglobus sp. (assembly GCA_041736785.1). GTDB lineage: Bacteria > Planctomycetota > Planctomycetia > Gemmatales > Gemmataceae > JBGSSZ01. Next base: position 6,764 of record JBGSSZ010000527.1, on the reverse strand, counting down.
TTGCTCGTTGGCGGCATTCGACAGATCGACCGCGGCCCGCTGCAGTTCGGGCAGGCCAAGGTCGGCACGGTCGCGGACCATCATCTTGAATCCGCCGGCGTTGCCAAGGCCATCGATGGCGGGAGCGCCGAACACCGCGACGGCGGCACCCTCAACGCGCCGGAAGCACTCATTCCGCACCTTGACCGCAATGGCGTCGCCGCTGCGGTCCGCCGCGTGCCGGTTGTGAAACTCGTCCAGCACAATGAACATGGTGCCGAAGTTGGAACCATTGGCGTTTTCGAGAATGTTCAAACCCGGAATGGTGATGGTGTGGGCCACGCCCGGGATGCCCGGGTAGTTCGTCTTGTCGTTCGGATCACCACGCACGATGCGGTCCACTTCGGCCGTGACGACCGCGGCACGCTCGAGCGAAGCCGAGTCGGGCAACTGAATGCTCACCATCAGATAGCCTTTGTCCTGCAGCGGTACGAAGCCGGTCGGGGCACTGGTGAATTGTTTGTAGGTGAGGAACAGCAGGCCGCCATAAACCAGCAGCGAGATCAAGGCGAGGCGCATCAGCTTGCCGACAGTCCAGACGTAGGCACTGGTACCAGTGTCGAACACGCGGTTGAAGATCGCGAAAAACCAGCCGAGGCCAATTCGCATCAGGCGTGACAGCAGATCTGTTTGTTCCGCTTTGGGTCGCAGCATCAAAGCGCACAGTGCAGGGCTGAGGGTCAGCGAGTTCAATGCGGAGAAAAACGTCGCCACTGCGATGGTGACTGCGAACTGCGTGAAGAACTGACCGGTAATGCCAGTGATGAAGACGCAGGGCACAAAGACAGCCATGAGCACCAGCGAGATGGCGACAATGGGGCTCGCGACTTCGTCCATCGCCTGCCGTGTGGCCTCGGCGGGCGTGATGCCGTGACCGTGCTCGAGTTTATGCTCGACCGCCTCGACGACGACAATCGCATCGTCGACGACGATGCCGATGGCCAGCACCAGGCCGAGCAGCGTGAGATTGTTCAAGCTGAAGCCGAGGCCTGCCATCACGGCGAACGTGCCGATGATCGCGACCGGCACAGCCACGAGCGGAATGATCGTCGCCCGCCAGGTCTGCAGGAAGATCAGCACCACGATACCCACCAGAATGATGGCATCGCGAAGGGCCTTGAACACCTCCATCACCGATTCCTCGATGAACGGCGTGGTGTCGTAGACGATGCTGGCGTCGACGCCTTCGGGGAAGCCTTTCTTGAGTTCCTCCATGCGGGCACGGATGCGTTCGGCGGTTTCGAGCGCGTTCGAGCCGGGCAACTGATAGATGCAGATGCCGACTGAGGGCTTGCCGTCCAGCGTGCAGAGCGTGTCCTCGGCTTTGGCACCAAGCTCGATCCCGCCGAACATCCGGTCGTTGCCGGCTTCGTCTTTGACCATGCGGCGATCCGAGACGACGTCGCGGAGCTTCGTGATTTGACCGTCCTCACCGGTGCGGATGACGATGTCCGCGAACTGCTCGGGTTCGGTGAGACGGCCGAGCGTCGAGAGCGGGTATTGAAAGGCCATGCCCTGCGGCACCGGCGGGCGACCGATGGACCCGGCGGCCACCTGCACGTTCTGCTCGCGCAGCGCGCTGACAATATCCGGCGCGGAGAGATTGCGGCTTGCCACGCGATCGGGGTCGAGCCAGACCCGCATCGAATAGTCCTGCTGGCCAAAGGTCGTCACATCGCCGACACCAGCCACCTGCTTGAGTTCATCAACAATGTTGATCGTCGAATAGTTGCTCAAATACAAACCGTTCTTCGACCCGTTCGGCGAGAAGACGTTCACCACCAGCAAGATGCTCGGCGACTTTTTCTTGACGCTCACGCCGGTCTTCTTCACGTCCTCCGGCAGGCTCGGCAGCGCCAGGTTGACACGGTTCATCACCTGCACCTGAGCGTCGTCGAGATTGGAGCCGACTTCGAACGTGACGTTGAGCGTGTAGATGCCGTCGTTGGAGGATTGCGACGACATGTAGAGCATATGCTCAACGCCGATGACCTGCTGCTCGATGGGAGCGGCCACGGTATCCGCGACGACTTTGGCGCTCGCACCGGGGTAGGTACAGGTCACGCTCACCGTGGGCGGGGCGATCTCGGGATACTGCGCGATCGGCAAGGCCTTCACGGCCACCAGTCCGGCAAGGACGATGACAATCGAGATGACGGCCGCGAAGATCGGCCGGTCAATGAAGAATTTGGAAATACCAGACACGGGCAAACCTCGCGTGAGCGATCAATCGCAGACAGTCCCAGTGCGCACTCGGCTACGATCCTGGAGCAGGTTTGGGGTCGACGACCATTCCCGGTCGGACTCGCTGCACACCGCTGACGATGATGCGTTCATCGGGTCGCAGGGCACGGGGCTTATCAGAGCCGGGCTCGCGGACCTGCTCCACCACAACGCGACCTTTGATGGTCACCCCGGGGACGATGTCGAGCCGCATGGCTTTGTTGTCGGCACCGATCGTGTACACGTACTTCAACCCCTGATCGGAGAGGAGCGCGGACTCCGGCACGAGGAAGGCTTCCGCGGCGTCCCCGATGGGAACGCGCACGCGGGCGAACATTCCAGCCTTGAGTATGCGCTCACCCTTTTCCGGCTTGGGGTTCGCCACAGTGGCTTTCACTTTGACAGTGCCGGTTTTTGCATCAAATTTATTGTCAGAGAAGTGGATGACACCAGCGAGCGGGTACTCGTCACCGTGCAGTGTCAGACCAATTTGGACAGGGAATTCGCCGGTTTTCTTCACTTTGATGCGGCCAGTCCGTTCGGCTTCCTGGAAGCGCTGGATCGTGGCTTCGTCGACATCAAATTCGACATCGATCGGATCGACAGAGACAAGCGTTGTCAGAAGCGTGGTATTCCCGGTACCGCCCGCGATGAGGTTGCCCACGCTGACGAGCTTGTCGCCGATCAGACCGGTTAGCGGGGCATTGATTTTCGTGTAGTCAAGATTCAACTTGGCACCAGCGATCTGGGCCAGCGCACCTTTCACGGATGCCGCGGCTTCCAGTTTGTTCGCAAGGGCACGGTCGTACTCCGCCTGCGAGGCGCTGCCTTTCTTGAACAGGTCCTCCATGCGAGCGAATTCTGCGATCATCTGCTTTTCGCGGGCGACCGCCAGAGCGTGACTGGCATCGGCTTTCTCCAACTCGACGGCATAGATTCGCGGATCGATCTCGAACAGTGGCGCGCCCTTTTCGACAAGCGTGCCTGGGGTGAAGCTGATTTTGACCAGATAGCCGGAGACTTGAGCACGGATTTCGACGCTGTCGCCCGATTCCACTCGTCCGGTGAAGTACTCGTAATTCTGAACTGTCTCCTTGTAGGGCGTCCGCGTGCTGACCATGGGCACGGGCGTCGGCGCGACAGCAGTGCTGGACTCCTGGCCGCAGCCCGTGAGCAGAAGCACTGGACTGAGTGCCACAAAAAGACACCTGCTGAATCGCAGCATGAACGGCACCTGATTAGAAAAATTTCTTGCACTAGAAGGATAGGAAGTCTGTTGTTTGGAATCAGCGGGGAAATCGGATTCCCGGCTATCGCTGGCGCACCTTTTGCAATATTTCACGAACTTGCTTCTCAATTTTCCTATCGAAGCGGTAGGAACAAGTGCGAACAAGTTGTTCATTCGCCGGTGCCGTGCCGGATGTCGTCCTGGCGTGTGCCGGCGATATCCCCACGAAGGAAGCCCTCGCCGCTGCGGACATGCTTCGACAGGAGTTCCCCGATCTGAAGCTGCGCTTCATCAACGTGGTCGACCTCTTCAAGTTGCAGCCCTCGACGGAGCATCCACACGGGCTCTCGGACAAGGACTTCGATTCGCTCTTCACGGTGGACAAGCCGATCATCTTCGCCTTCCATGGCTACCCGTGGCTGATCCATCGACTGGCGTATCGCCGCAACCTCCACGTCCGCGGCTACAAGGAGAAGGGCAACATCAACACACCGCTGGAACTGGCGATTCAGAACGTGATCGACCGCTTCACACTGGCGATCGATGTCATCGACGGCGTGCCGAAGTTGCAGGCCATCGGAGCCCATGCCAAGGAGAAACTCCGCAACCGGCAGATCGCCTGCAAGAACTACGCTCACGGCGTCGACCAGCCCGAAGCCGCGAACTGGAAGTGGCCGTACTGATGCAGTATCAGCTACTCCCCTCCCTGCAGAGCTCGGGAAGGGAGTCAAACAACCAAGAATCAGACCATGAAACAGGAATCGATCGCATGCCCTTGCGAGCCAATCCCAAGCTGGACCTGCAGCCGCGGACCGTGCTGTTCGCGGGCAAGGCAGCCCCGGCATACACACTGGCCAAGGTGATCATGAATTCATCACCAGCATCGGCCGCACTGTGAATCATGCTCCGGTCGTGCGGGGCATATTACGGGTCGAGTTCCTGCCGAACTATTCCTGCACTCTGGCTGAGCGGTTGATCCCGGCGGCAGATGTGTCCGAGCAGATCTCGACGGCCGGGTACGAAGCCAGCGGCACCTCGCGGATCTGTCTGCATATCTCGCCGCACAGGACCGCGTGCAGAGCAGCTACCGCGACCGCGCTGGCCGGGCCAGGAAGGCGATCCTCAACATCGCCCGTTCCGGGAAATTCTCCAGCGATCGGACCATCGGCGAGTACGCGCAGGATATCTGGGGCGTGACCGCTTGCCCCGTGGACTGAACCACTATGACGTGGGACGAACCCGGTAAAGCGAACCACACTCGCGCTCGCCACTGCTCAGCGGAATGTCGCAGCCGCAATGGTTATTTCCACTCAGAATTTTTCCGATCCCGGCGTTTCAATCATGCTGCTCGTTACCACCGTTGCCGGGTTGTTCGTGATCTACGCAACAATACGGCTCGGTAGATCGCACAATACTTCTACAGGAGTTGCAGATGAGCCAAAAACAGGACAAGCACCACGATAAACTGTCGGGCAAGGGCTACGAGAAAGAACTTCGCAAACTGCAGACACAGCTCAGCGGGCTGCAAGAATGGGTGAAGGAGCACGGACTGCGCGTTGTCGTGCTGCTGGAAGGTCGCGATTCTGCCGGCAAGGGTGGTACAATCAAGAGCATTACGGAGCGGGTCAGTCCGCGGGTGTTCCGCGTCGTGGTGCTGCCGGCACCGTCCGACCGTGAGAAGACGCAGCTTTATGTGCAGCGCTACATGCAGCACTTCCCGGCTGCCGGGGAGATCGTCATTTTTGATCGAAGCTGGTACAACCGCGCCGGCGTCGAACATGTGATGACGTTCTGCACCGACGAGCAGTATGAAGATTTTCTCGCCACCACGCCGCGGTTTGAGAATCACATCATCAAAGCGGGCATCATCCTGATCAAGTTCTGGCTCGAAGTGGGGCAGGAGGAACAGGAGAAACGATTTGAGGCCCGCATCGCGGACCCGATGCGACAGTGGAAGCTGAGCCCGATGGATCTCAAATCGTATGAGCACTGGTATGAGTTTTCCAGGGCGCGGGACCGCATGCTGGATGTGACTGATACTGTGGAGTCGCCATGGTATGTGGTGAAGACGGACGACAAGAAGCGGGCGAGGCTGAACTTCATCACCCACCTGCTGACGCTGATTCCGCACGGCAAAGTCAAGAAAGAGAAAGTGAAGCTGCCGAAGCGGTCGCGGAAGCACGAATACGACGATCAGGCCAAGATGGCGAGCCGCCGGTATGTGCCGGAGGTGTTTTGAAGCAGGGAGAGTTCACACTGTTATGGAGAGCAACGATGAGAAGAACCAAAACGCTGGCAGGTGCCCTGCTGGTGCTGGTGGCCAGCGTGACGCTGGGTCTTGCCATGGCGGAGCAAACTGACAAACCCGCGGAGGCGCGGGCTCCGGATCGCGAGGCGATCCATGCGGTGCTGACGCAATTCAAGGAAGCGTTTCAGAAAGGTGACGCCGCTGCCGCCGCCGGGCTGATGACGGCCGAAGCCGAGCTGATCCCCGACAACGCGGAGCTTCTGAAAGGGCGCGACGCCATCCAGAAGGCCTTCGCGGCGCAGTTCGCCGAGGGTGGCCGACCCAATTTCAAGCTCGATGCCAAGTCCATGCGGTTCCCCTCGCGGGATGTCGCCCTCGAAGACGGCATCATGACGGTGACCCACGTGCGCGGCGAGCCCGAGGTCCATCACTACCACATCCTGTATGCCCGTGAAGACGGCAAATGGCTCATCTCCGTCATCAAGGAGTGGCCGGCGGAAGCGAGCCCGCTGGCGGCACTGCAGGAACTGATCGGGACCTGGAGCGGCAAGAACGGTGACGCGGAACTGGAAACCACCTACGAATGGTTCGGGAACAAACGGTTCATCAAGGCCACTGTGAACGTTCACCAGAAGGGGCTGAGCTTCAAGGCAGTGCAGATGATCGGCAGCGATCCGACCACGGGCGAGATCCGCACCTGGACCTTCGAGCACGACGGCGGCTTCGGCGAGGGCACTTGCCTTCGCGACGGAAGCCGCTGGACCTTTGAAAATGCCGCACAGCTTGTGAACGGTGACATCCTCACCGCGACCAATCTGCTGGTGTTCGTCGACGCGGACACGCTGACCTGGCAACCACTGAATCTGGAAGTGAACGGCGAACAGTTCGGCAATCTGCCCCCGGTCAAAATGACTCGCGTGAAAAAGTAACCACACCAACCACACTCTGGAGACACTGACATGTCACGGATCCTGCGAACACTGGCTTTGTCGATTCTTGTACTCGGCATTCTGTCCATACCGCTAT
>JBGSSZ010000523.1:0-2865 GCA_041736785.1 Limnoglobus sp. | reverse complement strand
GCCGGCCGAAAAGGCAGAGCTTCTTCAATCCGCAATCCGCAATCCGCATTCCGCAATGGTTGGCGATGGCATCAACGACGCTCCCGCGCTCGCCACCGCGAGCGTCGGCATCGCAGTCGGCAGCGGCACGGAGATCGCCGCCGAGACAGGCGATGTCGTGCTGCTCGGCGAACCGCTGCGACCGCTGCCGTTCTTGATCCGTCTCAGCCGCGAAGCGGTGGCGATCATCCGTCAGAACATCATTGTCTTTGGCTTCGGTGTCAACCTCGTCGGCGTGCTCATCAGCGGCTTCCTTTGGCCGCTCTTCGCCCCGAATGCCGCGTGGTTCGAGAGTGCCCCGCTCTTCGCGGTGATCTTCCATCAGATCGGCTCGCTCGCGGTGCTGATCAATTCGATGCGGCTGCTCGCCTTCGAGCGCCCGAGCCGCACGCGGACGCTTTTCCAGAATGCCGACCGCTGGCTGAATACACTGCATCCCGGCGAGGCACTGCACGATCTCGCCCATCACTGGAAGCGGATCCTCGTCGGCGGTGCGGCTGTGGCACTGCTCTATTGGCTCACCAGCGGGCTGACGCAGATCGCTGCCGATGAGGTGGGTATCGTGCAGCGGTTCGGTGCCATCAAGAGCGATCTCGCTCCGGGCCTGCACCTCCGATACCCGTGGCCCATCGAAAGCACGCTGAAGCTGAAGCCCGCCGCGGCTCGCACCGTGGAAGTCGGCTTCCGCATGCTGCCCGACGATGTCGCGGCCCGGTTGCAGCTTGCCAAGGTCGAGCAGGACAAGCTGCGCCGCCCCGACGCCACCTGGAGCAGCGGTCACACACTCGAAGTCCAGCGACTCACCGACGAGAGCCTCTTCCTCACTGGTGACGGCAACCTCGTCGAGATCCTCGCGACCGTGCGCTATCACATCAGCGATCCGCGGGCGTACGCCTTCAACAGCACCGACGTGGACACGCTGATTCGCACCGTCGCGGAGTGTACGCTGCGCGAACTGGCCGCCGGGGCCCGGTTTGAAGATCTGCTCACCGCCGACCGCAGCACGTTCGAAGCGAAGGCCTTTTCCCGTTTGAAATCGCGGCTCAGCACTGCGCTCGGCGTTTCGCTCGACGGCCTGACGCTGCACGATCTGCACCCGCCACAGGAGGTGGTGGCAGCCTATCACGCGGTGGCCGAGGCAATCCAGAAGCGCGATCGCACGATCAACGAGGCCACCGCGGATGCGACGCGAGTGCGCCGCCGTGCCGCCGACGATGCACTTTATCGGGTGCGGAACGCCGAGGCCGACGCGGTGAAGAAAGTGAGTGAAGCCAGCGCAGCGAAAGACACGTTCCTCGCCTGGCACGCAGCACGCAACTCGCTGACGCCCGCGGAGGACGCCACCCTCGCATCACTGCCAGCGAATGAGCGTGACGCGAAGCGGAAGCAGATTCTCGAGCAGCGTCGCTCGCTGACCGAGCTTCGCTTAATGCTTGCCAGCGTGGCGAGTGCCTTGGCTGGCCGCGACAAAATACTGATCGACAGCGACAACGTCCCGGGCCGTCGCACGCTCTTCCTCGCCGACCCCGATGCGTTCAAGCTCCCCGCCGTGGTGAAACCGGACCTGCCGCCATGAAAAAATTCGCCTTCGTCCTGTTCGCGATACTCGCACTGCTCTGGCTGCGTTCGGCGTTTTATGCCGTCGATTACGCAGAGTATGCCTACGTCACGCGCTTCGGCGACCCGATCCGCACACTCGATGGCGCGAGTGAGGCGGGCCTGCACTTCAAGGCTCCGTGGCCCATCGATCGGGTGACCAGCATTGAGCGCCGCCTGCAGACGATCGATCTCCCCGCCGTGGAGACACTCACGCGCGACGCGGCGACCAAGAGCGTCGACAAGACGCTCGCTGTGGATGCCTATCTCACCTGGAAGATTCCGACGAGCGCGGCTGCGGACCGTTTTGTGAAAGCCGTCGGCAGTGCCGAGCAGGCACGCCGGATCCTCGCACCGCGGATCAACGGCCGGCTCGCTGCGATCATTGGCAGCTTGCCGCTCGACGAACTCATCGCCGTCGGCGATGAAGTCGCCATCGACGCCCGCACGGAGAAAGTCCGTCAGGCACTCCTCGGCGACGATCTTCGCACCACCGTGCTCAACGATTACGGCATCGAGATCGTCGATCTGCGACTGCGACGCTTCAGCTACCCCGAAGCCGTGCGGGCAAGCATCGCCGAGCGCATCCGAAGCGATCGGCAACTACGCGTCGCGGCGTACGAAAGCGAAGGTCGCCGCCGGGCTGCGGAGATCGCCAGCCTCGCTGAGAAAGACGCCCGCAGCATCGAAGCCGAGGCCCGCGCGCAGAAGACCCGCGTCGAAGGGCAGGCGGATGTCGAAGCCGACAAACTCCGCAACGAAGCCCACGCTCAGGACCCAGCGTTCTACGCCTTCCTGCAGAAATTGAAGACCTATCAAGCCCTGCTCGGCGAAACCCGCGACGTGCTGCTCCTCTCGAGCCGGCATCCGCTCTTCGATCTCCTCCTCACCCCGCCGAAGCCATGAAGTGGGCCTGGCTGCTGCTGATTCCGCTGGTCGCGTGGCTGCTCACGGGGCTGGTGCAGGTGCGTCCGGAAGAGCGTGCCGTCGTGCGGCGGTTCGGCGAGGTCGTCGCTCATCCCGGCCCGGGTTTGTGGATTGGTTTGCCGTGGGGCATCGACCGCGTCGATCGCTTCGCCCTGCAAAGCGTGCGGCAACTCGGCGTCGGTTACGAGCCGCCGCCCGAAATCGAATCCACCCCAAGCACCCCCGCGGGCCAACTCCTGACTGGTGACCAGAACCTCATCAACGTCAAGTTGGTCCTCGACTACGCCCTCGATCCCGCTCGTC
>JBGSSZ010000479.1:0-5805 GCA_041736785.1 Limnoglobus sp. | reverse complement strand
GGTGCTGGCGAAGATGCTGCCGGTCGCGGTGTCGTAGGCGACTCCGGTAAGAGCCGGCACGCCGAGCCCGGTGCCGACCTTGGCACTCCAGGCTCCGGAGCTTGCGCGACTGTAGACGCCGCCGCGGTCGGCTTCGATGAGGTCGTTGCTGCCGCCATTGGGGATGAAGCCAAGATAGTGCGTGTCGCCCGCAGGTGCGCTGCCGCTGCCGACGGCCTGCTGCTGCGGATCGACGACCGCACCCGCGTTGACGGTAAGGCGGAAGATGCGACCCACGCCGGCTGGCAGTCCAGCGGCGTTATTGGCTGCTTGAGCACGACCGCCGAGGTAGAGCACATTGCCATCGGCAGGATCGACGGCGAGCGCGAATGGAAAATCGCCATTGTTGACGCCGAGCGGGGCGTTGGCACTGTTCTCGACGGAGAAGGGCGTGGTGAGCGAGGTCACGCTGCCGCCCTGATCGTAACTGACGGCGAGCGATTGCAAGGTGTCGCTGCCGGCGACAGCGAAGTAGAGAGGTGCCCCAGCCACGGCACCACCACCGGGGACTGTGCGTGTAGCCAGTCGGCCGCGACTGCCGGGCACTGTGCTGATCGCTGTCGCGTCCCAGACGATGCTGGTGCTGACGGTGGCGCGGAACAGAGCGACCGAGCCATTCACTTTCACTGCCGCGACGAGCCGGGGTGTGGTGCCGGGGAGGTAGAGTACATCGTCGATGCGCCAGTCCGACTGCAGTCCGGGCAGGTTCTGCGAGACGCTCGACCAGACATCGCTGGCGGCGGCTGTGTCGCGGCGGATGAGGCCCAGCGTATCGGTCGCGGCGTAGACCGATCCGCCTGCCACAAAGACTGTGCTGGTGCGGCCGAGAATCGGCGTGGTCGCAGCACTGCCAGGGAACGTCGCCAGCACCGGCGACCACGAGCCGCCGGCATTCGCGGAGGAGTACAAGCCGCTCGCGGTGCCGGCGTAGACCACATTGGGGTTCGTCGGGTCGACGGCCAACGCCAGCACGGCAGTGGAGCCGATGCCGTTCGAGGCGGGATGCCACACAGGCTGAGTCGCCCGGAAGTCATTGGTCTTGAACACACCGCCCGCGGTGCCGACATAGGCGATCGGCGTGGCATTGAAATTCGGGTGGATCGCCACCACGTTGACGGCACCACTGACCGGATTGACCCGCGGATCGGCGAGCCCGGCAGCGAGGCCATACGACGCCGTGTCGCTGGCGGCGGACCAGTTCGCAGGGAGCACACCCACAGTCACCGCCGGTGCGATACGTTCTTCCAGCGTGTCGAAGTGATTGCGGATCGCGGCAGCCTGGCGTCGGGATTTGCGGGACATGATGCCACCTGTCAGGGTCAGAGTCGAGCGAGTTAAGGATTGCTGAGTCGGATCGATTCGGCTTTGCGGGCTTCGTATCTGGCTTTGTTCGTGCCGTCGTCGAGCTCGATCGCACGCTCCCAATCGCGGACGGCTTCGGCATGGCGGCGAAGAGTGTCGAGCGCATCGGCGCGGGAACGATGCGTGAGTCGCAGGCGGGTGCGAATCTGCGGCGGAGGCGGCTGACGCTTCAGCAGCGATGTGTCAATGTCGATCGACCTGGTCAGCCACTCCAGGGCGGCTTCCGGGTTGCCGTGCTTCTTGAGCGCGAAGCCAAGCTCGCGTTCGTTACGGCTCAGTTCGATGGCGTAGGCCAGTGTCGCGGGATACGCAGCAACCAGCGACTCCCGGATCGCGATCGCAGACTTGAACTGAGCGATACACGGCTCGTACTGTGCGAGATCGAAATACAGAGTGCCGAGGTTGGTGTGGTACATCGCGAGATCATTCTGATAGCGCGGGACACTGCGGAACTCGGCTGCAAGCTGTTCCTGCAGCTTCAGAGCCGCCTTCAGCGTCTCCTCGGCTTCCGTGAATTTCCCCTGTGCGGTCAGGACATTGGCGAGGTTGTTCCGGTTGGACGCCAGGCTTTTTCGGGAGTCCGGCGTCAGTGTAAACTTCGCCTGCAGTTCTTCGAGTAATTGAGAGCACTCGCGGTAAGCAGTCTCCGCCTCGGCATAGCGCTTTTGAGCCTTGAGCAGCATGCCGAGGTTGTTGGTCGTTCGGATCAGACTCCTCCGCGGCGCGGGATCGGCTGGGAATGCCGCGATGAGTTCGTGTTCCAGCTTCAGGGCAATGCGGTATTCCGCTTCTGCGTCCTCAAAACGCTGCAGGTCCGAATACATCAGCCCGAGGCTGCTGTGGATATTGGCGATACTGACGCAATGCTGCGGTTCATTGGGCAATTCGTCGGCAAGCTGCTTGCGGATCGCGAGCGCTGCACGATACGACTCTTCCGCTTTCGCGTGGCGTTCGAGGATGGACAATGACAGTGCAGCATTGAAGTAACTGCTCGCCAGTTGCTCGCGAAACACCGGGACGGCCGGATGCTCGGCGGCAAGCCCGGCGTAGATGCGCCGCATCGCCTCGTACTCTTCGACTGCTGCCTCATTTGCACCCAGCATGCTGCGGATGGAACCGAGTCGACTGAAGGCAATCGCACGAGCTTCCTGAAACAGAGGGTCGCCGTCGTCCTGCTCCGTCAGGCTCCGGTAAAAAGGCACAGCGGCTTCGAGCAGTTCCTTGCGGAGCGGGAAGAAGTCATGCTCGGACAGCTTCGGGTTGTCCGTGATCGCGTTCAAGTACTTGTCCACGGCACTGCGGGCGAGTCGGAGATTGGATTCTGCCTTCTCTTTCTGAGCCACGGCTTTCTGTTCGTTGTCGCGGGCCAGGCGTTCGGCGTCGCTTGCGCGCATCGCCTGCCAGGTTGTGCCGACAATCCCGCCGGCGAGTAGCAGGACGAACACACTCGCCGCGAGCACCGCGACGCGGTTCCGCCGGACGAATTTACGCAAGCGGTATCGCGCCGAGGGGGGACACGCCTGCACCGGTTCGTTGCTCAGGTGACGCTGCAGATCCTGTGACAGACCGTTGACCGTGGCATAGCGGCGGTTGCGGTCCTTCTCCAGGCACTTCATCGCGATCCAGTCGAGTTCACCGCGGAGCAACTTGGTCAGCTTCGCCGGCTCCATCTGGCGGCGGGCTGCAATCACGATGCGGGCGTCGCCCGATTCACTGAGCCGCGTGCTGGGCTTGGGCGGCTCTTCCTCGCGAATGATGCGGAGCATCTCGCTGTAGGCGGCTCCCCGAAACCGCTGCTGCGTCAGCGGGGTGGTCCCGGTCAGCAGTTCGTAGAGCAGCACACCCAGGGAGTAGACATCACTGCGGGTGTCGATGCCACCCGGGCTCGCTTCCGCCTGCTCGGGGCTCATGTATTCCCAGGTGCCGACGATCGTGCCGGACTGCGTGAAGAGCGCCCGCTCGGTCTCAGACTGTTCGATTGCTTTGGCAATTCCAAAGTCGATCACCTTCGGCACTGGTTGACCGTCGCTGAGCGTCACCATCACATTTGAGGGCTTGATGTCGCGGTGGATGACACCCTTTTGGTGGGCGTGCTGGATCGCATGACAGACCGCGATGAAGAGCTTCAGCCGAGCCTGTGGCGGGAGTTGTTGCTCGTCGCAATACTGCGTGATGGGCACGCCGTGGACCAGCTCCATGACGAAGTACAGCCGGCCCGATTCGGTAGTGCCGGCGTCGAGCACGCGGGCGATGTTGGCGTGGTCCATGAGCGCCAGTGCCCGCCGCTCGGCGTCGAAGCGGGCAATCACCTGTCGGCTGTCCATGCCGGCCTTGATCACTTTCAATGCGACCTGCCGCTGCACCGGCTCCGACTGCTCGGCGAGGTAGACCGTGCCCATGCCCCCTTCGCCGAGCGGCTTCAGCAGGGTATAGGGGCCGATGACAGTGCCGACGGTTTCGAGTGGATCGCAGTGATCCCCGAATCGGGAGAGGCCTTCGGCGGGAGTCTCCAGAAAGCTCGCGCTGTCGTCGTAGGCGGCGAGCAAGATGCGGATCCGCCGTTCCATGGTCGTGCTGTCGGCAGCGATCTGGCGGAGGTAGGCTTCGCGGGCCTCGCGCGACGTGGCCGTTCTGGCAGTTTCGAAGATCGCCTGCTCGTCCAATTGGTGCGTCACTGCCATCGCAGAGTCCTCCGCCCACTCCTGCGAATGGGCCCCGGGTGTTAATGCGTAATCGCGAGTCGATTCCTCCGATGGAGAAATCGATTTTTCAGGAATTGCTGTGGGAATCGTTGCAGTCGTCTGTCGCCGCGGCCAGTTCGACGCGCAGCCACGACTTTGCGTAAGCCCAGTCCGCATTGGCGGTTGACTCGGAAATCCCGAGCACGGCCGCGGCTTCGGAGATCGTCAGCCCTGTGAAATAGCGGAGCTTGACCAGTTCCGCTTTCCGGTGGTCCAGCCGGGCTAATTTGTCGAGGGCATCGTTGAGTGCGAGCAGATCGACGTCATTTGTCGGGGCTTCGACCTGATCCGCGGGAAGCTCGACACGGTGGTGCTGTCCGCCGGCTTTGGCGCTCTGTTTGTGGCGGGCCTGATCGACGAGGATCCGCCGCATCGCCTCAGCCGCGGCGGCAAAGAAATGACCCCGGCCGCTCCAATTCGGTGAACCGTCAGCATCCACCAGTCGCAGATAGGCCTCGTGGACCAGTGCGGTGGCTTGCAGAGTCTGCCCGGGGGTCTCGGCCGCGAGTCGGGCGGCGGCGAGTGAGCGGAGTTGGTCGTAGACGAGTGGCAGAAGCTCCGCCGGGGCTCGGGGGTCACCGGCCACGGCGGCATTCAGGACTTGCGTCACGGCGGACATGAGATCAGCCTATTGGCTAATCCGATAACGAGCCGGAAGCGTCAGCGACGGGTGGAGTGAATTTTCAAAACACTCTATCCGTCGCTGACGCTTCCGGCACGTATTGCAATCGACTACCGTCGAGGCGCAGGTTCCTCGCTCAGTGTCACCAGCTTGTTCTTCAGATTCACGACAGCCTGGATCGTCTCTTTGCTCTTGTCGCGGTTGAAGAGAGCCGTGTCGTCATTGTTGCTCATCAGTGCCGCACCGTCGAGCGAGACCCCGGCGAAGAGGCCGCGGCTGCGGGAGTAGGAGTAGATCTCTGCCTGCAATTTGCCGTCGGTGGCAGCCGCGGCCTGGCGACCGAGCGGTCCCGCGGCGATGGCCGCATCGGCGCCCAGCGTCAGCTTGCCATTGCCCGCGAGAATCTTCTTGAGCGTGTCCTTCTTGTAGAAGACCAGCACAACGTCAGTCGATTGCACGCCCGCTTGGAAGCCGACGCTGGCACCACCGATGTCCACGAATGTCGGATCACTCCACTCCTGCTTGTCGTTTCGGGTCATGACGAGTCCGTGTCCGCCGCGACCGCCGAAGATGAAGCCAGCTTTGATCACGCGCGGGATGATCGCGATCCCCTTGGCCTCCGCGAGCAACTTGGGCGGAATGCCCTTGGCGGGGATTTTATCCAGCTGGCTCAGCACTTCCGTCGCCCGCTCGATTGTCTGCACCGGCGTGGGGTGCTCCGCCCGGATCATGGCCGCCGACACGCCCAGCATCGCCACTGTAAACATCATGCGTTTCATCACAAACTCCTGAGGTTGGATCCGACGTCGAGCGAAGCGATTCCGATGCCAAGCTCAAAATTCGCCGATCGACCATAGTCCTGGGAAAATGGGTAATCTGTCCAGCTCAATTTGGCAGTCTGCTAACCCGCATTTCTCACAGAGTGGGCGGGTTTGTGGCGGGCGGGGGATTTTGCGCGACGATCTGAGCGGCGGGTTGTCGCGGTGGGGATGACGGGGGTTGTGCACGTCTCCGTTCACGTTGGCGGAGGCTCTGCGGCGC
>JBGSSZ010000482.1:0-4093 GCA_041736785.1 Limnoglobus sp. | reverse complement strand
CCGGCGAGGACAATCAGTGCGATCGCGACGACGGCTCCGAACGCCGTCTCAAGGCGAGAATTCGGCAGCACCGCATACGGGCCGCCGCTGGTGAGCATGACGCCGAAGACCACGAGCACCATGGTCCCGCCGACGTAGACGATCAATTGCGTGCCGCTGAGAAACTCTGCGCCCAGCAGCAGGTACAGCATCGACACGCCGATGAGCGTGAAGAGCAGCCAGACCGCGGAGCGGATAACGCTGCGTGACAACGCGACGCCAAGTGCGGAGGCTCCTGTCACGGCGGCGACGATGAGAAAGAGCGCTTCGGGCAAGCTCATGCCGCGGGCTCCTTCGCAAACGCGCCGCTCATTTCCCCGCGAGCAGCGAAGTTGCCGGGCTTTAGGAGACTGATGGCGATAATCAGCATTGTCAGGATGGAGGCGATCGAAAGAATGTATTTCACGATGGTAGTGATCGCTGGTGTGATCGTCAGTTGCCAGACGCCGACGCCGACGAGGAGCCCGCAACTGATTGGTAGAAAGTACTTGAGGCAGGTCATCATGACCTGGTCGATGCGTAGCCGCGGCATGGACCAGCGCAGCCACATCATGACGAGCACAAGCAGCGAACCTTTGGCGATGAAGACAGCCACGTTGACCGCAGTGCCGAGCCAGACGCCGAGGTGGTTTTCGAGCGAGCCGGAGACGAGTCCGGTGTGCCAGCCGCCGAGGAAGAGAATCGCCGCAAGGCCACTGACGGCGAACATGCTGCCATATTCTGCGAGGAAAAAGTACGACCAGCGGACGCCGGAGTATTCGGTGTGGAAGCCGCCGACGAGTTCGCTCTCGGCCTCGGCGAGGTCGAACGGTGCCCGCTTGCAGCTTGCGGTGGCGACGACGAAGAACAGAATGAAGGCGACAAACGTAAAGGGGTCGTGGAACACGTACCAGTTCCAGAACAGGCCCGCCTGCAGATCGGCGATCGTCGTCAGGGACAGCGTGCCGGCGATGCAGATAGGAACGAGGACGCAGAGCGACCGCGGGACCTCGTAACTGACGACCTGAGCCGCTTCGCGGACGCCGCCGTACAGGGACCACTTGCTGCCTGACGCGAAGCCGGCCAGCAAGATGCCGAAGACTTCGCTGGAGAGGATCGCGAGAATGAAGAACGCACCAATGCCGGAATCGTAGGCCCCGAAGTGCGGCGCGAACGGCAGCACAATGTAGGCACTGAACGCGGCACAGAAAGCAAGGTAGGGCGCGATGCGGAACAGAAACTTATCGGCGGCACCGGGAGCGAAGTCTTCCTTGGTGATGAGCTTGATGCCATCGGCGAGGGATTGCAGCAACCCGAAGGGGCCGACGCGAGTGGGGCCGAGCCGATCCTGGATACGGGCGGAAATCTTGCGCTCGGCCCAGATGAAAAGGAGCGCGGCCACGCCCATGAACCCGAGCACCATGCCAGCCGCGATCAGGCCCGCCACAATCAGTGCGGGTGTCAGCGGCAAATACTGTTGGAGCGTGTCGATCACGGTTTTTGAGGGTGTGTCAGGTTGGGAAAGTGTATCCGTGAGCCGATAAGATGGAAGCGTGCGTAAGTCATATGGCTCGGGAACACGACGGCTCTCGACGGAGCGGCTGCCCAATGTGCGGGTGCCGTTGGCGTTGCGTTACAGCATCGTTGTCTCGCAGGAGCCGCTCGATCCGCATGCACGGTCGGCTGCGCTTGCGCGAGTCGAGGCACTGCTGATGATGGCGGATGAGCCACTGACATCGCGGCGGATTGCCGAGGTGGCCGGGCTCGACGACGGTCACCATTCACGCCGGCTCTTGGATGAACTGCGGCAGCGCTATGAAGCAGACGCATCGGCGTTTCAAGTCGAGGAGATCGCCGGGGGCTTTCAACTGCTGACGCGATCGCGATGCCATGCGGCACTCTTGCGACTGCGGCGGGCGGGCTATGATCTGAGGCTGTCGAGCGCCGGCATGGAGACTCTGGCAGTGATCGCATACAAGCAGCCCATCATGCGGGCCGAGATCGAGAAGATCCGCGGGGTGGCGTGTTCGGAACTCATCCGTGTCTTGATGGAGAAGGGGCTCGTACGTGTGACGGGTCGCCACGATTCGCTGGGTCGCCCGCAACTCTTCGGAACCACAAAAAAATTCCTGCAGCACTTCGGTTTGAATGCGATTGGTGACCTGCCGGCCGTCGACGCATTCCCGTCTCCGGGGAAAAAATCATGACGCGGCGACAGGCACTCGCGGCAGCACTGGGAGCGGGGACTTGGGGCGGACTGGCCTGGTATGCCACGCGGTCTTCGGCCCGTGGCGGTCCATCAATTCTCAATGCCTCATATGATGCGACTCGTGAGCTGTATCGGACATTGAGTGACATATTTCAACAAAATACAGATGTACACGTCCGGCCATCGCATGGTGGTTCGGGCAAACAGGCACTGGCTGTGAAAGAGGGATTGCCTGCAGATGTGGTCAGCCTGGCGGTCTGGCCCGATACTCATGAATTGTTCCGAGCCGGGTTGCTGGATGCCGGTTGGGAGACGCGATTCCCACATCGCTCGCTGCCGTACACTTCGACGATTGTGTTTGTGGTCCGCAAGGGGAATCCCAGACGCATCCATGAATGGCGCGATCTTGTCGAGCGTGAAGGCCTGCGTGTGATCGCTGCGAATCCCAAGATCAGCGGTGCCGCCAAGCTGGCATACATCGCGGCGTGGGGGGCGATCCGCCAGGCGGAAAGCGATGCTGCCGCAGATCGATTTGTGCATGCCCTCTTCAATCCCGAGCGGGTGCCGGTGCTGGAGGGATCTAGCCGAACTGCTACGCAAACCTTTGCCCGCAAGCAAATCGGCGATGTGCATCTCACTTGGGAAAGTGAAGCCATCATTGAAACACGCGAACTGGCCGGGCAGACGGAGATCGTCCGACCGTCGAGTTCGCTCCTCGCGGAACCGCAGGTCGCGATCGTCGATACCAACACGCGGCGACATGGCACCACGAAGCTCGCGACGGATTTCGTGCAATTCCTCTACACGGCACCTGCTCAGGATGTGATCGCACGAGCAGGTTTCCGGCCCTGTGACGTGCAAGCTCGGCAGCGCATGCAGGCCGAGTTCAGTGCAATGAAACTCTTCCGTATTGACGACGTCCTGCCCGGTGGATGGCTTGAAGCCCAGGCTCGTTTTTTCGACGACGGTGGCAGCTTCGATCAATCCTATCACTGAAAAATGCAGCATTGTCCTCAGCAAATGCACTCAAGTATTTCGCGGCTGGCATAAACTGTTCAGTCAATTATTTTCAAAAATCTGGATATTGCGATTGCCGATGATGAGACACAGTCAGATACTGTGAAACTGTTGAGTATCTCATTGGAGATATTAACTCTTCTTCCACACTGACGAGGTTGAACATGGCAAGAGCCAAGCGCGGCGAAGGCCCGAACAAGATGGCACTGGTGCGAGAAGCGATCAACGCTCTCGGCAGCGATCCGAAGCCCAAAGAGATCTACGACTACATCAAGGCCAACGGCGTGGACATCCCGACGGCGATGATCTCATCGTACAAGTCGATGATCCTGAAGAAGGGCAAGAAAAAGAAGAAACGCGGCCCCGGTCGCCCGCCCAAGGCTGCCAGCACCAGCGGCAGCAGCAGCAGTTCCTCGACGTCCAGCAGCAGTGCCTTCGACGATTTCATAACCGTCAATGCCCTGATCAAGAAGCACGGCGCCAGCAAGCTGAGCGATCTGATCAAAATGCTTTCGAAGTAGCCAGCGCTCGAGCCTGCAACTCGCTAAAATCGAGTTGTCGGGCGAGTGGCGAAATGGCAGACGCAGGGGACTTAAAATCCCCCATTCGCAAGAATGTGCGGGTTCAAGTCCCGCCTCGCCCAATCAACCTGCAGGACCTGTGTACTACACAGGTCCTGCAGGTTGATTGTGTTTCAGCTGTCAATCATTTCTGGGTCATCCGAGAAGCACGTACTTGGCCAGGTGGATTGAGTAGATGCGGAGGTGGAAGAACTCTTCATCGCGGTATCCGTAGGCTTGGCGTTGCAGGGTTTTGATTTTGTTGTTGACGCCTTCCAGCGGGCCGGTC
>JBGSSZ010000408.1:0-1859 GCA_041736785.1 Limnoglobus sp. | reverse complement strand
TGAAGAAGAAAGAGCAGAAGGCATTGAGCCAGGTCTGGTCGTCGCTCAAGAGCCTCAACCTCGGAGCACGCAATGACTGAGCCCTACACCCGGCTGGCCCGGGACCGACTACAGCAGCTTGCGTCGACGCTGGCGACTCTGCACGAACGCGTTCGCGACGCTGTCGCCAGCGAGATGGGCAAAGCGGTCGGCGAGACGCTCCGCGATCTGCTGACAGCCATCCTGAATCGCAACGCAACCCGGACATCACGTCCACCGGAACGTCACTACGAAGCAGCATCCCCGTCATCTGCAAGGCATTGGTCTGACGATGATGATGACTGGCGTGACGATCGCGTCCCGATGTCCTCGCCGACATTCACTGAGCCCTCTCCCGCACCGATTTCCCCGCAACCGGTTGATGCCGTCCGACTCGGCTTCGGGCTCGCCCACTGGCTGCTGCAGCGTCGTGTGCCGGTCCTCGCAGGGATCGGATTCGGACTCGCCGCCGGACTGGCGACGATGTCGAGCTACCCCCTCGTGCAGACCGCACTCGCCGTGATCGCCGCTGCGACAGAACTCCTCGTGATCACCGAATACGGTGGCCCGTCTCCCTGATCGTTCTTTCCGGGCGCCACCCGAAACCGGCTACAGGCCGGTCGGGTCGTCCACCCCCGTTTTTGTTCTCTGGAGAAAAACCATGGCAGTTGCACCCCCGCCCGCCCTGAACGGCCGGCCCCGCAAACAACTCAGTGAGCAACTCGATCGCCTCGACGACGTCATCAACGGCATGGAAGAGTGCCTTCCCCAGGCTGTGGCCGATGCCGCTCGCGAGGGCATCCGCCAGGCGTTCCGCGACGTGATCGGCGAACTGGTCGCGGATCCCGCGATGATCGACAAGCTCCGGTCCTCGATCACGACTGACTTCGCTACCGTGCCGGCGAAGCCGTCGGCATTCAGCCGACTGAAGGCCCGGATCCAGGCCGCGGCGTCCCGTGTCGGGACGTTCCTCCGCAATCAGGTCAACTGTGCCGTTCAGGTGCCCCGGAAAATCGCGGGTGCGATCCGAAAGGCTTACACCACGACCCGAACCGGTCTGGCCTGCTGGATGCTCCTGGCCTTGCCTCTGAAGTCGATCCTCACCGCCGGCGTTGTCATCGGTGTGGCGGTGGCTTCGATCAGCTACCTCGCTCCACATCACGTGGCGGCCCTGCTCAGCGGCATGGGTGCCTCGATGACGGCCATGACGGTACAGGTGGCCCGCTGGTTCCAGGGCCGGCGGCGATTCCTTGTCACGCTGAGCTAATTCACGCTTTCCACGGCTCTGAGGCATTCTCTGCGCGTTCCGGCCGGTCCGTCGACACGACTGCGTGTTGACCAGCCCGTGCGGTCTTTGCGGCTGGAAATGCCTCCGCCGTGGTCTCGGGACTGAGAATTGATTTCACCGACCCACACTTCCGCGAGATCACCCATGCAAACCTTCTTTGGATTAGCAGTCCTGCTGGCGATCGCGGCCGCCTGCGCTCACACGGCTCTGGCGCTCGACTACTTCGTCGGTGAAAGCCGGATCCGTTTCGAAACCATTCCGCGACGATTGATGCTCTGTGTTGGCGTGGCATTGGCATCGCTGTCGATCAATGAGCCGTTTCCCCGAGGACCGCTCTTCGATGCGCTCTTCTGGGGACTGATGGTGATGTCGTTCGGTCTCGACGCGTCTCAGGGTTGGAGACTGTTCCTGCTGCTGATGATCGTGACCCTCGTCATGCGCCTGGCCCTGCTCGGGTTGCTTCCCATGCTCAAATGATCCCTGAGCACCCCACACAGTGCGGGTGCCTTTTTTTCGCTATCAGCGGCCCGGTCCGCGTCACTTGACCGTCAGA
>JBGSSZ010000397.1:0-4197 GCA_041736785.1 Limnoglobus sp. | reverse complement strand
GATGAATTCGGACCGCGTCAAAGAAGCCATACATAGCACAGTAACTAGACAAATTGCCAGCGCTCCATACCTGGTTCAGACAACTCTGAAGCCGACACAAATTCCAAATTATATTCGGATTCACAAAGATATTGAATTTCTTTGTAATGTAATGAATGGGATTGCCTGGCGAGCTGAGTATGAGCCTGTCGATGAATCCCAGACGTATCCCACGATTTACTTGAGAGCCCCGAAAAAATTCAAAACCCCCGAGCGGGTCTTCGGCAAGCCGACGCCGGCGTGGGAACTGATGGCCCACATCAAGCGGACGCTCGACCCCGACGACGTCTTCAACCCCGGCCGCATGTTCACATTCCCTCGCTGACCAAAGCCCACTCGTTGCAACGGGTGGGCTTTTGACGCTTCATCACTTCAACCGCGGCCGCATGGCCACCTGACCTCGCTGTCTGCAAACTGACAACTACCGGCTACAAGCTGTTATTTTGCCCATTGTCGTTGAGAACAGTTTGTAGTTCGGAGTTGTCAGTTTGTAGAAAAGACCCGATGACCACCCTGCCGCTGACCAAGCCGATCCTCGACTACGAACTCGTGCTCGACTGCGTCCACTGCGGGCTCTGCACGGCGTCGTGCCCGACGTACGTGGAGACCGGCAACGAGGCCGACTCGCCGCGCGGCCGCATCTATCTGATGCGCGGCGTCGTCGACGGCACGCTCGAACTCGACAGCACCGTCAAAGGGCACCTCGACCTCTGCCTCAACTGCCGGGCCTGCGAGACCGCCTGCCCCAGCGGGGTGCAGTACGGCAAGCTGATCGAGCCGTTACGCCTGCACATGGACCAGAGCGAGCCGCGACGGGCGCTGAACAACCTGAGTTGGGTTCAGAAATTCATGATGATGAAGATCTTCCCGAGTCGGTCGCGGACGAAGCTGGCCCTGCTGCCGGCGAAGATCGCCCAGCGGACGGGGCTCGACTGGCTCGCGGAGAAATCGGGCCTGGTGCGGCTGCTGCCGAAGAGCTTGCAACGGATGAAGGCGATGCTGCCGCCGTTGAAGAATCACTATGGCTCGCTGCCGGAGTTCCTGCCCGCGGAGGGGCCGCGGCGAGCCCGGGTTGGACTCTTCCTCGGCTGCGTCGCCGACGCGATGTATCCCCACACGCAACTGAATACTGCCCGCGTGCTGCAGAAAAACGGCTGCGATGTCTACATTCCGCGGGCCCAGGTCTGCTGCGGGGCACTGCACTATCACAGCGCGATGGAGCCCGAAGCTCGAGCACTTGCCACGACGAACATCGGCGTTTTCCCCACGGACCTCGACGCGATCGTCACCAACGCCGCGGGCTGCGGAGCGATGCTCAAGGACTACGCCCATCTGATGCACGGCGACGCTGCCGCGACGGCGTTCAACGCGAAGGTGAAGGACATCAGCGAGTTTCTCGACGACCTGGGTCTGGTCCCTCCGACGCATCCACTGCCGATCACGGCGACGTATCACGATGCCTGCCACCTGCGGCATGCCCAGCAGATTTTCAAGCAACCGCGGCACATCCTCGAAGCGATTCCCGGCATGACGCTGATCCCGCTCGCCGAGAGCGAACTCTGCTGCGGGGCGGCCGGGAGCTACAACCTGACGCAGCCGGAGATGGCGGCCAAGCTCGGCGACCGCAAAGCGGGGAACATCGCGGCCACCGGAGCTCAGGCGTGCTTCATTGGCAATGTGGGCTGTCTGATGCAGATCGCGAAGCATCTGAAGGCCGCGAACCCCGGAATCTGGTGCGCTCATCCCGTGGATGCGTTGTGGGCAAGCTATTCGGGAGAGATTCCGCGGGAAATTTGCTCTTTTGTTTCCGCGAGCCGGTGCTAATATGCCGTCATTGGAGATCCGATCATGAAAACCTACGAAGTGACCCTGACCGACGATACCGCTGCCCTTGTGGACCGCATGCTCGAAGACGGCCCCTGGGACTCCATCGACGAACTGGTGGCCAACAGCATCGGCACCCTGCAGGAAGACGTGGCCGCGGACGAGGATCTCGATCTCGACGATCTCCGCGCCAAGCTGGCGATCGGCCTGACCGACATCCCCGCGGATGAGAACGAGGATCTGTACGCGGAACTCATGACCCAGTTCGACGAAACGCCGACGACCAAGTCGAAGTGACTTGGGTGCTTGGACCAGTCCGCAGCGCGAGCAAGGAAGTATATTTAGATTGCCTTGTTGGCGCTGCGGACTGGTGAGGATCACCGCTGCTCGAGGCGGTTGCCGGCACTTCGATGTCGCAGGATGGCTGTCACCTTTTCCACAATCAGACTCGCGGCTTCTACCGGGGGCAAGCCGGCACTGTAGATGTTTGAGATCACCGTGTACTCAAAGCGGATGTTGGCATTCTTGCTGAACTCGGCTGCGGCTTGCTGCACGGCGGGATCGCCCAGGCGATAGACGAGATACGCAGACAGGCTGCGCGACGCGAGGGCGTCGCCGCCGGGGCGCTCGCCAATCAGATAAATGATCAGATCAGTCTGCAATCGCGTCGCTACCGGTTCGGCCAGCTTCACGCGGCCGTAGCGTGCGGCAAGCGGTTGACCCTGCGTCAAACCATGACCCGTCAAGCCGTCGAGCAAAACCGGCAGCAGATCCTCGACATTGTGATGCACCGCCTCGGCACTCAGGCCCTCCGACACCAGAATCTGCACCTGGGTGTTTTCCGGTTTGAGCAACGCCTCGGAATCCTGCGTCAATCGCGAGCCGAGGTCGGGGGAGTTCAGGTGTGCGTCCTTCGTGCTCGCCAGCGTCGTGATGACGCGGAACGGTGTCACCCTCTGAAGCAGATCGAGATTCAACTCGGCATGGATCGCCTCGCGGCCGATGGCTTGGTGCAGCTTCATGCGGCGCGACACGGCATTCGAGGGTCGCGGGCCGGCACACTCGTAGCCGTAGGTCGCAGGCGTCGCGGCGGTCAACTCGGCGAACTCCTCGTCACTGGCACAGAACTGCCTCGGGTTGCCCCAGTGCGGGCCACGCAGGATCGTGCCGTGCGCGTCCTGCTCGTAGATGCCGCGACTGAGAGCCCAGGCGAGAAACTCCGGCGTCGGCTTGCGGTCGTAGACCTCGCGAAGTGTCTGATTGTCGTGGCCGCTGGTATCGAAATACGCCAGCATTCGATCGGTATTCAGTTCCACATCCATGTAGTAAATGGCCCCCGCCGCCGTGAGAAGCTGCGTCGCCATCTGCTGACCTTCGAGAATAATCTGCGAGTGCAGCGTGTAGCAGGGTGCCATGCCCATCGGCAGGCCGAGCAGCTTGCCCATGAACTGATCCTGCAGGTTGGCGAGGACCATTTCGAAGCTGTCGCGGTGCGTTTCGGGGCCAATGAAGCCGGTGACGTTGTTCACCATGAACGGGTCGTACCGCCGTGCGAGGCCGTAGGTGAGGGCTTCGGTGGTGGTCATGTCGATGCCGTCGTGCTTGCCGTAAGTGAACTCACTCCCCTGACCGGTTTCTAAGTACATGAACTGCTTCGCTTCATTCCTGAGCGGTCCACGTTCCGCCATCATGCGATAGCCGCGGTCGAGGACGTCGACGGAGATATCGAACTCGGTGAGGATGGTGGCTTCGGTCCCGGCGAGGCTCTGGAACATGATTTCGACCGGCACGCCGCGCTCGAGGCAGGCCATCTGGGTCTTGATGTGGGCGAGGACGCAGATCTGTGTCGGTGCTCCCGCAGCACGGCGGGCTTTGTCCAACTGGTGCAGAATCGCCGAGACGTTTTCGACCGTGTCGACGGCGGGGTTCACGCCGATGAGTGCGTCGCCGGAGCCGAGAGCAAAGCCCCAGTAGGTGAGCAGCGTGATGCCGCGGAGGTCGTCGGTCGGGTGATTGGGCTGGCAGCGCGCACTCAGCGTGCCGGGCAGACCGAGATGCGTGCGGGCCTGCGTGGGGTGCGCGATCTTGCGGGCGATGGCAATCAACTCATGGACATCGCAGAGCTTCGCCACGGCCGCCGCCATCACACCCGTTAGAGCCCGTGTGAGCGGGGTCAACTCCGCGGCGGGAGCCCGCAGCAGGTGATCCTTGAATTCGCCGAGTGTCATCGACGCAACTGTCGCAAAGCGGGCGAGGTCGATGTCGTAGTTGACGCGCATGACGCTGTCGACGCGGCCCTGCGAATCGGCGAGCGGGTGATCGTAGAGGTGCTGC
>JBGSSZ010000363.1:0-2258 GCA_041736785.1 Limnoglobus sp. | reverse complement strand
GTGGCTGCTGGTGTTCGCTGCCGCCGCGTAGGCGATGTCCGCATTCAGCGGATCGACGACCACGGTGCGGAACGAGAGTGTGGGCAGCGAATCGGTGCCGGTGACGCTCCAGGCCGGGACGGCAGTGCGAAAGTTGGCGGTCTTGTAGATGCCGCCGTTGACCGAGGCAGCGTAGGCGATGTCGGCGTTCTGCCGGCTCAGGGCGATGGTGTTGATCGCGCCGGCGAGTCGGTCGCCGTCTTTCGAGGTGCCGTTGAGTGGCAGGCCGGAAAGGGAGAGCCCGCTTTCAATACCCGCGGGGCCGTTGAAGACCCACGGGTTCGCAGGTTGACCGAGGACCTCGACCGTGATGGCCGGCGCCGTGCGGTCTTCAAGGCCTTCGAGCCAAAGCCGCAGCCACGGTGCGGGGGGTTTGTGACTTGATGATTGCGACATGATCCCTCTCCAGAACGGGAGGCGTGCGACGGCGACTGATTCCGCAGACTTCGAAATCAACGCGACGGTGGCTGCAAACGGTGCATCCTCATCCAGCCAGTGCGAAATGCAGAAAGGAAATGCCCAACGAAATTGGAAACACTGTGCCGATGGCACCGATCACGCGATGCGGGTCACTTATTGCTGCGGCTGTTGAAGGTGTCGAGTTCGGCTTGCCAGCGAGCGGCATCCTCGTGGCGTTTCTGACGCTGGTAGTATTTCACCACCAGCTCCAACCTCGACGTCATCACATTGCGATAGTTGTTGATCCGTTCGCGACGCTGCTTCATTCCGGCGAAGCCGGCAGCCAGGAGGGGTTCGGCTTCGTCGGGACGCTTCTGGGCCAGCACCGATGCGCCGAGCATGAAACGAGTGTCGAACGTTTGCCAGTCGTCAGGAGCGAGAGTCTGGCGAATGGCGAGCGATTCGCGGAAGAGCGCTTCAGCATCGCTGTGGGCGAAGATCCGGATGTAGGCCCGGCCGTGGGCGAAGCAGCGAATGGCAAGTTCGGGGCTCTCCGCCGGAAAGCGTGCCCGATCCACCGCGATCATCTCTTTCAACACCGCCATCGCTTCGGGCCGCTGGAGCTCATTGCAGTGGATGGCGAAAAGCTCTTCGCCGACCCAGTTCAGCCGACCGTACTCGCGGGCACCGCGAAAGGCGGTCTCGAGCAGCGGCATCGCATCCGTCATACGCTTGGCGTCGCGGTAGCAGCAGCCGAGGTTCGCCATGGTGGTGAGAGTGGAGAGATTGGCCTCACCGATGGACTTCCTTCGGACGGCGAGGGCGTGCTCCAGTAACGCGATGGCCTCGTCGTACTTCTTGCGCTTCCAACAGACCGTGGCGAGATTGGCACGGACCTGCACAGTGTGTAGGTCATCGCGTCCGAACAGTTTCTCGCTGCGATCGCCGACCTGACGGTAGAGTTCGATGCCGGCCTCGGTTTCGCCACAGTCGATCATTGCGGAGGCGAGACCGGCCTGGGCTCGCAGGGTTCGATGATCGTCGGGTCCGTGGATCCGCGTGTTCTTTTCGATCAGCAGTTTGTAAATCTCTCGGGCCGCCGTGCCGTTTTTGGCGGCGTTGTGGGCCGTCGCCAGATTGCCGAGCGTGAGCAGCAGATCGGGATGATCCGGGCCGAGAAGCTTCTCCATCGCGTCGCGGACTTTCTGCAGAAGCTCCACGGCCCGGCGCGGGTGGCCGCTTTCGATGTACGTCGTCGCGAGATTGTCCAGCGTGGTGAGCGTCCGTGGATCATTCGGCCCCTGGGCACGCTTGCGGTCCTCATAGACCTCCTGTAGCAGCGCCATCGCTTCGCGAGACCGGCCAATGACTCGCCAGGCGACGGCGAGTCCGTGGCGGGCGTTCAACGCGTGGGGGTGATCCGGCGGCAGGGTGTTGCGGTGCTGCTCGCGAAGCTTTTCATAGATTGCGATCGCTTCAACTAGTTTCCAGTCTTCGCGCAGAGCACCTGCTAACTGAAGACGAGTCAACTGCGTTTCTCTGTGGTTGTCGCCATGCAGTTTCTCGAACAGTTCGGCCGCAATGCGATACTGCCCGACCGCCCGCGCAAACTCTCCGAGTTCCTGATACGCATTGGCCATCGTCCGTCGCAACTTCGCCTCGACTTCGGGGTGGCCCTGGAACTTGGTGCTGATCGCAGCGGCGGCGCGGTCGAGCGTCTCGCGGACGGTCAGGTTCGGGTTGGGCTCGTGCGAGCGGTTTGCCTGTGCCGCGCTCCCGGCCTGCCCCAGGAGATCATTCTGCAGAAAATCCGTCACAGC
>JBGSSZ010000361.1:0-26131 GCA_041736785.1 Limnoglobus sp. | reverse complement strand
ATGACTTTCTTCACGTCCCAGTGCTGCTCCATGAACTCGACCGCCAGCCAGTCGAGCAGTTCCGGATGGCTCGGCAGTTCTCCCTGCGAGCCGAAATCCTCGGAGGTCCGCACGAGACCGGTGCCGAAGAGGTGCTCCCAGAAGCGGTTGACGGTGACGCGGGCCGTGAGTGGGTTGTCGCGGTCGACGAGCCATCGGGCCATCGCAAGCCGTACCGGACCTTTCGGCAGCGGAGCAAATGCAGCCGGCACGCCTGCCGTCACGACGTCGCCGAGATCGAGGAAGCTGCCGCGATGCTGCAACTTCGTGACGCGTCGTTTTCCGGCAGGAAGTTCACGCTGAATGGGCACAGTGACCTGTGGCTGCAGCGCCGCGATGCGCCGCCGGAACCCGCTCACCAGTTGCTTGTGCGCCACCTGATCGCGCCTCGCGGGCTTGGCCTTCAGCAGCAGATCAAGATACTTTTGCAGTGATTTCCTGTTCGCCTGCTTCGCCGGGGTGTCATCCAAACTCAGCACTGGCGACTCGTCCTTGCGATCGGCATCCATGGTGTTGTTCAGGATCGCAAAAAACTGAAAGTACTCCGTCTGCGTGATCGCATCGTATTTGTGATTGTGGCACTGGGCACAAGCAATTGAAGTGCCCATCCAGACCGCCATCGTCGTGTTCACCCGGTCGATGACGGCGGCGTTTCGGAACTCCTCGTCGCTGGTGCCCCCTTCACTATTCGTCATCGTGTTCCGGTGAAACGCCGTGGCGATCAATTGCTCGTCCGTCGGATTCGGCAGCAGATCGCCGGCGATTTGCTCAATGGTGAACTGGTCAAACGGCTTGTTCGCGTTAAAGGACCGGATGACGTAGTCGCGATAGGGCCAGATCATGCGTGGCGGGTCGTCCGCGTAGCCGGCACTGTCGGCATAGCGGGCCAGATCGAGCCACATTCGCACCCAGTGTTCGCCGAATGCCGACTTCGCCAACAACCGGTCCACCAGTTTCTCGTAAGCATTCGCGGACGTGTCCGCGACGAAGGCGTCGGCTTCCTGCACCGTCGGTGGTAAGCCGGTGAGATCGAGCGAGACGCGGCGGATCAACGTCAATCGATCAGCCTCCGGCGACGACTTCAGTCCCTCGCGGGTCAACCGCTGGAGCAGGAACGCGTCGATTGGATTGCTCTTCGAACCCGGAACTGCGGGCCGAATCGGTTTGGCATAGCTCCAGTGCAGTGAATAGGTCGCACCCTGACGGATCCAAGCTGTCAGCAGAGCCAAGTCCTTCGCGGTGAGCTTCTTGCCTGACTTGGCTGGCGGCATGAGCGCCCCGGAGTCCGTGCCGCTGATGCGTTTGACAAGTTCGCTGGTGTCCGGCTTGCCCGGGACGATACCCACGCTGCCGCCATCCTGGCCCGTCGCTCCCGCCAACGTGTCGAGCCGCAGGTCACCCTTGCGAGCATTGTCATCTGGACCGTGGCAGGCGTAGCAGTTGTCCGAGAGGATCGGGCGAATGTCGCGATTAAAATCAACGACCGGATCCGCGGCGGACGCGTCAGCGGTGAGCAGTACGAACAGCAAAGGCCATTGAGTCATGGGAATCAGCTTAGAGGCGGGACAGTCATCATACCACCTGCACTCTTCGCGAGCTTGCTCACTGGAGTGAATCGCTGCGGTACGGCAGGTCTTCTCTTGACAGATTCATTGACAGGCCGTATACTTTGCATCACAAAGCCACTCGGTACACGTGACTCATGGAACTGCGTGAAGCACTCAGCCAGGTCGCAGAAATCCGGCTTCGCATGGCGGAGTCGGAACTCTTCCACGGCTACCGGGCTTTGCCCATCGCCATCTCCGGCGTGTTGGCGATTGCCGGTGGCAGGGTGCAACCGCTGGTCGTGCCGGCTCCATTGCAGGACCCGCGCACCTTTGTCTTGCTCTGGGGATCGATTGCACTGCTGAGCATCGCCATCGCTGCGGCGACGATGCTGACGCGGGACTGCCTCGCCGGGCCATCCCAGACACGGGCTCTGACCTGGATCGCGGTGCGACACTTTCTGCCGTGCCTGCTCAGCGGAGCCGCGGTGACCTTGGCCATCATCCGGCTGGCACCTGATGCCGCATGGCTTCTGCCTGGCCTGTGGCAACTCTTCTTCGCTCAGGGAATCTTCGCATCCTCGCGACTGCTCCCGCGAGCGGTGTACTTCGCCGGCGGGTTCTACTTCATCGCGGGATCGTGCAATTTCTTCATCTGGCAAGGCGGCAACGCGATGTCCCCCTGGGCCATGGCGATCCCATTCGGGCTGGGGCAGTTTGCGGTCGCCGCGATTCTCTATTGGACACTGGAGCGCCGCCATGCCGTCGAAACCGCAGCCTGAATCCGGTCGCTACACCTACGACGGACTCGATCGCGTCATCCACGAGAAGGCCCGGCTCGGAATCCTCACCAGTCTACTCACGCACCCCTCAGGCCTGATGTTCAGCGACCTCAAGACGCACTGCACCCTGACGGACGGCAATCTCAGCCGTCACCTGCAGATCCTGCAGGACGCTGGTCTGGTCGAAGTCTGGAAGGGCTTCAAGGGCAAGCGACCGCAGACGCTTTGTCGCATCACCCTGGCGGGGCGGACTCGCTTTCGCGAGTATCTGAACGTGCTCGAAAGTGTCATCTCAGATGCCCTTCCCGCCGACAGCGATCTCCCCGAACCCGACCGCCCTGCCGGCGAGTGGTGCCTCGCCTGACGAACGCAATCTGAATCACTCACCGGGCTACCACCCGGCATTCTTTCATCCTTATGCTTTGCTTTGCAAAGCACTCTGCTTGCCAATGAGGTTCCCATGACAGTCATTACTGCCGACGAAATGGGTCTATGCTTCGGTGTACGCGATGCGCTCAAGATCCTCGACCGCGTCGCCGCACCTGACGCTGTCACCATTCACGGGCAACTCGTCCACAATGAAGTCGTGCTCCAGCAACTCGGAGCACGGGGCTTCCAGATGAGCGACGAATCCGATCGCTCCCAAATGCCCAACACCGACACAGTCCTCGTCACCGCACACGGCATCAGCGAACGCGAACGACAGAGACTGATGACGTCCGGCAAGACGCTGATCGACACGACCTGCCCGCTGGTCCGCCGTGTCCACGACACCGCGATGCGACTTCGCGACGACGGCTATTACATCATTCTGATCGGTCGGCCCAGTCACGTCGAAGTGCGTGGGATCGTCGAAGATCTCACCGACTACGATGTCTTTGACAGTGCGGCTGCAGTTCGTCCGTCACCCTCGCGGCGACTCGCGGTGATCTGCCAAACGACCACGGCTCCGCACACGGTAACAGCAGTCCACGCCGCGGTGATCGCTGCGAATCCCGGCGCAGAAATCCGCTTCGCCGATACCACCTGCCATCCCACGCGCAACCGGCAGGAGGCGGTCGAGAGGCTCATACCCCGCGTGCAGGCGATGGTCGTAGTCGGTGGCCGCAACTCCAACAACACGCGGGAACTCGTGGATCTCTGCACTCGGGCCGGATTGAAGACCTGGCAGGTCAGCGACAGCAGCGAACTCCGGACCGAGTGGTTTGCTGGGATCGACCGCGTGGGGCTCACAGCCGGCACGTCAACTCTTGACGAGACGATCGACGCTGTCCGCGATTGGCTGACGCAGTACCCAACCACGTCCGAGCAGGAGCATTCCCACCGCTGGTGCAAACGCTTCCTCGGCAACGCCGACAGGCTGCTGGTGATTCCGTGGGATAGTGGTGCCGTGTTAACTGCGGATGAGCGTGCCGCAGTGGTGCCGTCGATCCAGGACATGCAACTCTGCGAAAGCTCGAACGGCAGCCACGGACTGAAACTGACTGCAATCTATGCCGGCCGATGTGATGACCCGGAGTACGTCACGGCAATGCGTTTGTTTTTCGCCGAGGAGAACCGGCACTCAGCGTACCTGCGACGGTATCTTGACCTGGCGGGCGAACCGCCCATTCAGCGGTCGTGGAGTGATTATTTCTTTCGTCGACTCCGCCGGCTGATGGGGTTTGAAACATTTGTCACCGTGCTCCTAACCGCCGAACTGATTGGGATGGTCTGCTACCGTGCGTTCCGTCAGGCGACCGGGTGCGCGGTGCTGCGGCAGATCTGCACGCAGTTGATGCGGGATGAGACGATGCACTTGCGATTCCACATCGAGCGGCTGCAAATGATGCACGCCGGTCGTCCGCGAATTCGCCGGTCATTTGGCACGTTGCTCTGGCGACTGTTTTTCACAGTTGCCTGTGTCGGCGTCTGGCTGAAGCACTCACGGGCCATTCGACGCGGCGGCTACTCGTTTCGAAGGTACCGCAAGGAATCCGCACACGAACTGCAGAAGGCACTTTCGCAGATCGCAAGTCATTGATCTGTGCCGAAGACTTGGTGCGGTTTCAGAAAGGGTTGATGCTGAACGAGCGACAGCAGTTCGGGGAATTGGAGGATGCCCAGCTTGACACTGCTATCCAGTTTGATTGCTTGATTGGCACACTCGGTCGCGGCGGTGAGGTGGCGCTCGCGCTCGGATTTGTCCTTTGCGAGATCGGCTGAGATCGTATGGATGTATAGTCCAGTAATGTGCACTTGAAGAGAGTTCATATCGATCATCCGTACTTTCTCCAGCATCTGGAATCCCATTTCGGAGTTGTGATTCCGGACGTAATGCAGTGCCATGGCTTGTCCCAACTGTATTTGGATTTCTTTGGGTTCCTTCTCGAACAACTCCGGCTTCTCAATCACGGCGGGAAGAATTTGATAGGCCTTCTTCTCAGCACGTGTCAATTGGCGCTGTTGTTCAATTGCCGGGTTCGGGCCGGCACTCCTTTCCGCCAGATCCAGCGTCGCCAGATTGCGATCGCAGACTTTCGCCGCACGATCGTATTTATTTCGTAGAGCCTCTGTGTTGATCAGCAGATTCCCGATCTGGATTCGATCCGGGATCGTCAGGGCTCCGAGAGACTCGCGGATAGTCAAAGATCGATCGAAACAAACGGCGGCTTCGTCGTAGCGATGCAAACCAATCTGGGCAATGCCGCGGATGCTTAGCCCGATGGCGGCATCGCGCTGCAGAGCCGGGTTGTTGCGTTCACCCGCGGCAGCGGTATCCAGTTCAGGCTGCAGTTCCTGAAGAATTTTCTCAGCGGTCGCAAAGTCGCCCCTCACGTTGAGCGTGTTGCAGTGATCCATTTTCGCGATGCGAGCCGCACGCTGCGTTTCGGCATTGTTGGGGGCCGCTGCCATGGCGCGATCCGCGTAGTCACTGGCCGCTTTCGAGTGGGCTTCCGCACCGACCAGATCGAATCCGCTGGTGAGCACAGTGGCCAGTCGTGCTTCGGTGTATGCCAAGTCGCGGAGGAGTTGCGTGTTCTGCACATGGTCGGGCAGCAGTTTTTCGCAGATCGCCAAAGCTGCCAAATGATCGTCCCGAGCCGCCTGTGTTTGTTGCAGGAATGAAGAGGCGTCGCCGCGCGAGTTGTGAGCGATCGCCAGTTTGCGGGCGAGGTTGTAGCTGTTCGGCTCGAGCCGCAACGCTTCCGTGAGGGTCTTCACAGCCTCGTTCCCGGCGGCGATTGCATCCTGGGGCCGCATCTGACGCATCGCGATGCTGCTTTGCAATTGATGCATCAGACCGATCTGCTCCTGCACATCAACAGTGGCTGTTAATTCCGCGGGCAGTTCCCGTGCACGTTGGAGCCCGCGATCCAGTTGCTGACGCGCTTCGGGATAGCGGCTCATCAAGACGTAGATCTCACTGATGCGCGTGTAGACGCGTAATGTCGTCAGGTCGATCCCCTCAATCTGATCCATGCTGGCCGTGAGCGTCTTCAGATCCTTCACGGCCAGTTCTGCGAGATCCTTTCTGAGACCGAGCGTGTTGGGATAGCGGGCAGCGACAGCCTGTCCCTGCCCGACGAGATTGTTGATCGTGCCCAGTGCCAGCATGGCTTGCTGCTCGGCAAGTTCGCGCGACTTGGTGGCGGCTGCAGCGGCAGCGAGTGCGTCTTCTCGGGCCTTGGTTTCGTTGCGGGTGGCATCGTTCGCCAGTGCCGTCTGCTTTGCGGCACTGGCCCAGCCAAGTCCCGAGGCCACGACACCGGCCAACAGCAGCACCATCGCCGTCGTCGGCCAGGGGTTCCGTGACACCCAGCGCATCGATCGTTCGATCATTCCCGCCGGGCGGGCCAGAATCGGCTGTCGAGCCAGATAGCGATCGAGATCCGCCTGCATGAGTGCCACGGTTGCGTATCGCTTGTCTGGTCGCTTGGCCAGGCATTGCAGGCAGATCGTTTCGAGGTCGCGGGGTATCTCACGGTTCAGTGCCCGCGGCAGCACCGGCTCGGTGTCACCGATCATTTTGAGCACGTCGAGCGTCGCACCCCGAAACGGCGGCACGCCCGTCAGGCACTCATACAACGTCGCACCCAACGCATAGACATCGGCTCGCGCGTCGACATTTGCGGGGGAATGGATCTGTTCCGGGCTCAGATAGCTGGGCGTGCCGGCGATGGCTCCGGCGGTAGTCATGGTGGCCTGCTCTTCCTCCCGGGCCAGGCCGAAATCGGTGAGCTTGGGCACAAACAAATCCGGCGGGCCACTTTCACTGATGGCGAGGAGAATGTTACCCGGCTTGATGTCGCGATGCAGAAAGCCGGCCTCGTGCAGAGCCTGCACCCCGCCGGCAATCTGCCGCATGATCTGGGCCGCGACCCGCGGTGGCACCACACGCTGCAGAGCGATCCAGTTCGCCAAGGTCGGCCCGTCAATGAAAGGCATAACAAGAAATGGCGGGCCGGTTTCGGGAATTTCCGTGGCGTAGACCGGCACCAGATTCTCATGCTGCAAGCTCGCCGCGGCTCGGCCCTCCCGGCGAAAGCGCTCGCGGGCTCGCGAATCCAGGTCCCGGCCGGATGCCAGCACCTTGATCGCTACGCGACGATTCAGTTCTGCGTCGATCGCTTCGTAGACGATTCCCATACCGCCGCGACCGCGGAGCGAAAGTATGCGAAAATTGCCGATCCGTTCCGGGAGTTCGCTCGGGCTTTCCTCAGTGGCCCGACCCGATTTCAGTTCGAGCAACTTGGCAAACAACGCCGGTGGGAGCGAGGTCGAATCCCCGCGACTGCGGGCGACATCACGCCAGCGCTCCAGTTCTTTCTCATCCGGCGCTGCCATTGTCATGGCCCCGTGGAGAACATCGGGTGCTCGTCCGTCAGATCCAGAATGGCTTCGGACAAGGCACTGAGGACACGCGACTTGGAAACGTAGACCGATTCAATCGTCAGTCCGGTCGCGGCCGCGGCTTCGGAGGCACTCTGCCCATGGACCCAGACCTGCTCAAAGGCGGCCCACGTCGTGGTTTCAAACCGCGGGCGACACCGCTCCAGAGCGATCGTGTAGATCCGGGCCTGAAACGCATCGACCCATTCGGGATCACTTTCGCCGCTCGCGGAGACCTCCAACTCGGGCATGCTGACGGTCGGTTGGCGCTTCTGAGTCCGCCAGACTCGGATGGCTTCATTCCGGATGATCGTCCCGAGCCAGTCGCGGAATCGGCCGCGGTTTCGATCGTAGTCAAACGTCTTGATCCCCTGAAACACTCGCGTGAAGATCAACTGAGTCAGGTCCTCGGTATCCGCATGATTGAAACCGCGACGCCGGAGATCGGCAAACACCAGCGGGCCGTAGATGGTCAGGAATTCCTCCCACGCCGCCTGATCGGTGAGATCGCGCAGGCGGGTGAGGAGGCTGGGCCGAGTTTGCTGTGAGAAGTCCGCCATAGGGTAACGTCGGCTCGGGACTGGTTCCCCGCATTATCGGCCGACGTGCCGCATTCGCAATGCCACTCTCAAATCAATCGACGTCGCAGAGCCAGAACACCAGCAAGCCCGACCGCCACGAGTGCCAGCGGTTCGGGGATCGGCGTCGCGTGAAACGTCACAAAGACATCGTTGCTGGTGATGCTGAACATGGCGTCGGTCGCATTGAAATCGATCGGATCGAAGGCGAAATCCGCGGTCGTCAGCGCGCCGAGATTGTTTCCGTCCAGCACCAGCCAGGTGTATTCAGTCATGCCGGTGAGATCGAGTGTCCCGTCGTTGCTCGGCCGCACCAGCAGCGGATCGGTGCCGGTTTTTTGCACCAGCCCTATGACGGTCAGGAACGTGTTCGAGGTATCTCCGCCGATGATGTCCAGGTTGCTGGCATCGCCGAAGGACAAACCTCGTGCCAAGCGGATTGTGCCTTGATCAATGGCGATGGTGCCGCCGTCGTTGACGACGATGGCGTCGATGACCGTGCTTCCGGTTCCGGCACTCTTCCGCAGCGTGCCGTTGTTGGTCAGGGTCAGTGCGATCTGATTGGTCGTCACAAACGTGCTGTCCAACTGGAAATCGATTGTGCCGCTGTTGTTGATGGCGGAACCGTTGTTCGCGAGGATCATACCGGTGCCGGTGACGTTGAACGTGCCATTGTTGACAATCGGAATGAAGAGTACTTTGTTCGCGCTCCCGGACATTGTGAACGTCCCGGTCGCAGCATTGGTCAGCGACCCCAATCCGCCGATGTTTGACACGCTCCAGTGCGCCAGACTACCGGGGAAATTAATGGTGGCACCCGCGGCGGCGATGCCGATATTGTTGAAGTTGATGCGGCCGCCACCGCTGCCGGAGAGAGCCCCCGTCAACGTCAGTGAGTTCAGATTCAATATCGCATTCGTTGCGGCGTTGAGGGTACCGCTGACACTGCCCGAACTACTGCTGAAGCTGAGTGTACCGGTCTGGACATCGATCGTGCCCGTCGAACTGAAGCCGACGTTCAGCAGGCTCGTGTCATTCCCGGCAGATTTGCGCAGCATCCCCGTATTGGTGAATGGCATTTGAATCTGGTTGTTGGCAATGACGGTGCCATCGCTCTGGATGTCGAATGTGCCATTGTTGGTGAAGGACGAAGTATTATCCGCCAGGATAGTCCCGACGTCCGTGACGTTCACGGTGCCACTGTTGACGAACGGCGTGGCGAGCTGGCGGTTTCCCGAGCCGCTGATCGTCAGTGTTCCTGCATTGGTCAGCGTGCCTGGACCGAAGATGTTTGTATTCGCTCCGGACCACTGAGCCATGGCACCGGTGTAGTTCAATGTGGCACCCGCGGCCGCAATGGCGATACTGCCATTGTCGATGCGGACCAGACCGCCGCCACTGCCCGTGATCGTGCCGCTGAGCGTCAGCGATCCGAGATTGACGATCGCTCCAGTCGAGGCATTCACCGTGCCGGTGATGGTCCCGCCGCTGCCGAAATTCAGCGTGCCGGTTTGAACGTCGACGATCCCCGTGGAATTGAAAACGGCATTGATCGTGCTGGTCCCGGAGGCGACCGATTTGCGGAGCGTGCCGGAATTCGTGAATATCAGTGTAATCTGGTTGGTCGCAACGAACGTGCTGTCCACCCGCAGATCGATCAGGCCGGCATTGGTGATGGACGAGCCATTGTCGGCCAGGATGGTGCCGGTGCCGGTGACAGGGTAAGTGCTGCCGGCATTGTTGATGAGCGCCGTGCCAAGAACCCGATTGCTGTTGCTTGCGTGGGTCATCGTGCCGGCGTTGGTGAAGGAGCCGGGACCATTGATGTTGCCAGCAGTCCATTCCAGCGTCGTGCCGCCGTAGGTGAGTGTGGCACCCCCCATCGCGGCGTTGACGGTGTTGTTGATGCGGATTGTGCCCATGCCGCTGCCGCCGATCGCCCCGCTGAGTGTGAGCGAGCTGAGATTGATGGTGGCACCCGTATCTGCGGTGATCGTGTTCGTCACGGTGCCGCCGTTGCCGAAGTTCAGCGTGCCAGTCTGGGCTTCAATCGTACCCGTGGAATTAAAAATGGCGTTGATGGTGCTGGTGCCTGAACCCGCCGATTTGCGAAGTGTGCCGCTATTCGTGATGGTGAGTAAGCTCTGGTTGGACGTCACGAAAGTACTGTCCACCTGCAGATCGATGAGACCGGCGTTGGTGATGGACGAGCCATTGTCGGCCAGGATGGTGCCGGCGCCGATAACTGTGTAAGTACTGCCGGTATTGTTGATCAGCGCCGTGCCAAGAACCCGATTGCTATTGCCGTCATGGGTCATCGTGCCGGCGTTGGTGAACGAGCCTGGACCATTGATGTTGCCGGCTGTCCATTCCAGAGACGTACCACCGTAGGTGAGTGTCGTGCCACCCGCGGCGACGCCAATCGTGCCGTTGATGCGGACGGTCCCCGCACCGGTCCCGCTGATGGCACCGTTGAGCGTGAGCGAAGACAAGTTGACCGCGGCACCCGCCGCCGCGGTGATCGTGTTGCTGACCGTGCCGCCGGAGCCGAAATTAATCGTGCCGGCCTGAGCTTCGATAATTCCGGTGGAGTTGAAGATCGCGTTGATCGTGCTGACTCCTGCTCCGACCGATTTGCGGAGCGTGCCACTGTTCGTCATGGTGAGGGTGATCTGATTGCCCGTCACGAATGTGCTGTCCAATTGTAGATCGATGACACCGCTGTTGTTGATCGAGGAGCCGTTGTTGGCCAGGATCGTGCCGGTGCCCTGCACATTCCAGGTCCCCGAGTTGACAACGGCTCCTCCCACAACCCGATTGGATGTGCCGAGATAATTCAGCGCACCGCCATTCGTGAAACTCCCGCCACCCAGGACACTGTTGTTCCAGTTCCAAGTAGTGCCTGTGGAGGTGACGAGAGTGCCGCTGACGCTCCCGCCGGTCTGGGTGAAAGTGCCGGCCAGGAGATTGAAGCTACCATTGATCGCGAAGTTTTGCGAGTTGGTATTGAGCGTGGCCGTCGCGGAATCGATCGTGAGATTGTTGATCGCCGTTGCGGCATTCAGCGTCACGGTGTACGGGCCGCCCGCGATATTGATCGTGGCATCGTCCCCCGCACCCGGCGTGCCGGTGGGCGTCCAGTTCCCGGGAATCTGCCACGACCCGTCCGCGGCAGTATTCCACAGCGATTGACTGTAAGCCGGTGACGACGCCATCGTGAGAATCAGCAGCGTCCAGATCCATTGCTTGACAAGTTTCATGGCAGCCTCAGCAGGGTGAAAACGTAGGGCACAGGTCCCTCACCATGCAATAACCCGCTTGCCGCCGATCTTGCTTCAGCTTGAAAATATTCTCCCGAATTATCCAAACGACCGATCCGCTAGATTTGGACATCCTTCAAACCGACTCCCAAACGGCTGAGGATATCGAGCGCTTTTGACACCGGCAGATCCAGAATCCGCACACGGTCCGCGTCCATGATGTGCAGCGTACCGACCAGCGCACCCGGCACTCCGGGCAGATAGACCACCAGACGACCGTCCGAGAGCGTTTCCATGAGAAAGCCGAGCACGCAGGACTCAACGAGCCGAACCTCGACAGTCCGCACACTGCTTTCGACGCCAGCCATGCTGGTGCCGACGTTCTTCATGAGTGCTTAACCGGGAATGTTGAGTGCGAGACGTTCGGCCCGTTTTCCGAGCCCGCGGACCAGCGCCGTTTCCGCGAGCAACCCCGCCAGCAGGCAGAGAACGAGGATTGCTGCGACGGCGATGGCAAAGGTCAGCGAGACGCCTGCCACCGACTGATCTGGCAGCCAGTGGAACAGCGGCTTGATGATACTCACCGCTTCGCCGATCGCCCAGCCTGCGAGTGCGAGCACTGCGACGAGCGGCAGCAGCACGACCACGCCGCCCAGCAGTGTCGCTTTCAGAATCCGGAATCGCCCGAACATCACTGGCTCCCCGTCGGTGAAAAGACGCCCGTCACGCCATAGCGGGGTCGCTGATGCTCCAGCGGCCCGTCTCGATCCGGCCGGCATAGCGTTTCAGAAACCGTGGCGATTCCGCCAGGCGCACGCTCACGTCGTACCACCCCTGGCTCGCGGGCGTCTCGATGTCGTGCTGGACCGGCAACCCGAACTTCGCGGTCATCCGGACTTCGGCACTGCCGTAGGAATGATCGCGGATGATCAGCGTCTGCGTCTTCGCATCATGATTGTGAGCCCAGACTGATGCACCACCTTTCAGTCTCGCTCGACGATGATGGGTCAGCGACGGTCTCAGATCGATCGCGACCGGCACATCGTCCGAATCGCCCTCAAAGACGCGGACGAACCCATTCGGCCCATGGACGCGGATGTGATAGCGCCCCTTGGCAAACTCCGCCAGCGGCCAGCGATCTTCGAGTTTCTCCCCTGCCGCCACGGCGTAATGCCGCACGCTCATCCCCTGAGCCGTGATGGCATAGACGATAAACGGTGCCCCGACTGAGCGATTGAGGTGTCGCTTGTTGCCCACGTCGAATTGGAGCACGAAGGAGTCGTGTTTCTCGGAGAGTGCCCCGTCCACTGTGAGTTCGTAGGGCAGCGGGCACGACGGTCGCGTTCCTGGTTCCTGTCGCGGCATCCGCGATGTCTTCGGCGTGTCGCGGATCGTCTGCAGTTCCTTCGGCGTGAGTGCGGCAACTGTGCCGGGCAGCGGCTTGTATTGAGCACTGTGGATACTCTCGAGAAACGGATTCCGCTCAACAAAGCCCTCCAATCCGGGTGCGGCGTCCGCGGCCGACTGAAACGCCGAGGTGAGATCGCCGCAGACGGTGCGTCGCCAGTCAGTGATGTTCGTCTCCTCGACCTTGCGGCCCGATTTCTTCGTCACGAACTTCTCGAGGAACTGCAGCACTGAAGTGTGATCGAAGACCTGCGAGCAGACGTGCCCGCCGCGGGTCCAGGGGGACGCGATGATCATCGGCACGCGGAAGCCGAGACCGAGCGAATTCCCGCGCACTGCTCCATTCGGTTTGTGCTTGCGATCCGCGGCTTCCTCAAGCCACTCGAGTGCCGTGTCAATGCCCTTGCTGGTGCGGCCCGTTTCCGGTTTCTCCGGGTGCGGTGCCTGAAATGGTGGCACGTGATCGAAGTAGCCATCGTTCTCGTCGTAGGTGAGAATGAAGACCGTCTTCTTCCAGACCGCAGGGTTCTGCGTCAGAATTTTCAAGACCTCCGAGAGATACCACTGCCCATACCACGCGGAACAGGGATGATCCGAGAACCGCTCCGAGGGCACGATCCATGACACCATCGGTAGCGTGCCGTCTTTGACATCCTTGCGGAACTGATGCAGGACATCGCCCTTCGGCACTTTCAGAGTCCGCTGCTTGTCGCCATCGTGGTAGGAGATCTCGGCCAGGTCGCGATAGCTGGGATCGTTGACATTCGTGGTGCAGGCCCGCCGGTGCATGCTCTTGAGCCGTTCAGGGAGCTTCTCGAAGTTCTCCGGTGAAAACGCGATCAGATCCTGCTCGCAGCGTGCGAGTGTCTTCTTCATGGAGGCGATACGGTTGCACGTTTTGGCAGCGGCTTCGGCTGACTGCGACTTGGCTTGCTTTTCGAGCGTGGCGATCTGACCCGGCAGCGACTTGACCTGCTGCTGCAGGTGCTCGCGATGTTTGGCCGAGAACCGTGAGCCGAACTGCGTGAACCATTCGAGCGGGCTGTCGCCGAAGTTGGCCAGCCACGACTCCGCTTCACCGGTGAACCCCGTCGGCACCGTGAGTTCGTTCTGATAAATCGCCCACGACACACCCGCGTCTTCGAGGCGGTCCGGAAAGGTCGTCCAGTTCTGCCAGCTTCCGTACTCGGAGTCTTCATTGCGGACGAAGGCTGGCACCTCTGTCGTGGGCTTGGTGCGGATCGTGCCCGTCCAGAGATGCAACCGATTCGGCGTGGTGCCTGTCAGCGTCGAACAGAAATTCTGATCGCATACCGTGAATGCATCGGCGAGCGTGTAATAAAACGGGATGTCCTCACGCGTGTGAAAGCCCATGGTCAGCGGCTGCTTGGGATACGCATTCACTTTCTTCACATCGAGCCAGCGGTCGTGTTTTCCACCATTGGCGGCATCGACCTGGTCGGTCCATCCATGAGGCAGGCAACCCATCCAAGTCGACTTCGTGTTTTTGATATCGAGCCGGAACGGCACATGCCGCTCACCGCTGGCGGCCTTCTGCACAAAGGTCGTGTGCCCATCGGCCAGATGCACCGCCTGCGGATCGTTGAACCCGCGCACGCCTCGCAAGGAGCCGAACGCATGATCGAAGGAGCGATTCTCCTGCATCAGAATCACGACATGCTCGGCGTCTTCGAATGTGCTCCCCGGCTCCGGTTCGATCGCCAATGCGTCTTGGATGACCTTTGTGTTGAAGCCGAAGAGCCCCGACAGGGCCGCCGATTGCTGAAGAAATGTTCGACGCGTTGGCATGGGTTAGCCTCCAGAAGTGGTCTGCAGCGGGAGAGTGCTAACGACAGGATACAAAAGATGAATCGCCAGCGCATGAGATTGGCAACCGGAATGCTCTGCTCAGACTGGAATTATTTGCTCCACGTTGAATCCGCATCGACAGCCCAATGATTTATTCCTCACTTCGAACCATGCACGGGCAGTCTTGTACTAACCTTGCACATCCTGTGGGTTGTACGGGCGATGGAACCAACCGTTGCGATCTCTGAACAGCGTACGGACGAGTCGCTTCTGCGCATTTATCGCGAGGGCGATGAAGAGGCGGCGGTGTCGCTGTATCGGAGATATGCGCCGCGTCTGCGGAAGTTGGCTCAACGCCACTGCGCGAACTCCTACGCCGGCCGCTTCGATGCGGATGATGTGCTTCAGTCAGTGTTTGCGACGTTTTTCCAGGGCATCCGCACCCGCAACTATACGGTCCCGTCCAACGGAGAAATCTGGGCCTTGCTGACCGTGCTGGCGCTGAACAAGGTCCGCGGACTCGTGGAACATCACTGCGCGAACAAACGGTCGGTTCGCAGCACCGACTCGAAGATCGCCGTTGATCAGATCTTGTCGAACGACGACTCTGCAGCTGGATTATTGAAGCTCGTTGTCGAGGAACAGCTCAGCGGAATGCCTGATTCGAATGCCGCGATCATACGGCTCCGAGTCCTGGGACATACGGTCGGCGAGATTGCCGCCCGGACCGAACGATCGCAGCGCACTGTCGAACGGGTTTTGCAGGATTTTCGCAAGCGCATGACTGATCAGTGATCACCCCCCTTCCCCGACGCCGCCATGTCCATCTCGTCCAGAATCGAACTTGCATACCGCGTCGAGGAATTCGAAGCGGCGGTGGCGCGGGATCCGTCCGCGGATTTCACGCCGTTTCTGCCCGAACCCGGTCACAAGCACTACGACGCAATTCTGCTCGAATTGATGTGCGTCGATCTGGAACGCTCCTGGTCCAATCAGACACCGCGGCGACTGGCCGACTATCTGGCACGCTTCCCCGCCGTGGGATCGACGCGATCGCTGCTGGCCGTGATCGCCTATGAGGAATACCGCCAACGCGCGCTGCACGGAGAGGCGGTGAGTCCTGTCGAGTATGAAACGCGTTACGGCGTCGATACGCGAGATTGGGAAATCGAGTCGGAGACCGGAGCCGGCGTAGCGACGGCCCGAATTGCCGTTGCGGTCACGCCGACGACCATCATTCCGCCTGGTGGTTTGAATCGCCGTGACGACTCTTTGCTTCCCATGACCAACGAAGTTGTCGATCCAGAACTTCGCAACGCACTGGAGCGGGCGGCTCAGACATGGCCGGAACCGGGATCGGAGTTCCTGGGGTTTCAGATTGTCCGCGAACTCGGCCGCGGAGCGTTTGCCCGCGTTTATCTGGCACGGCAGGGCGAGTTGGGCCGTCGCTATGTCGCCCTGAAAATCGCCTGCGACATCGCCACGGAATCGGTGACGCTGGCCCAATTACAACACACGAACATCGTACCGATCTATTCGTTCCATCGCTCCGGCCGCTACCAGGCGGTCTGCATGCCCTATTTCGGGCAGGCGACGCTGGCCCAGGTGCTGCAGAATCTGAACGGCGGCAGGACGCTCCCGGCTCACGGTCGCGATTTGAGGAGCACCGTGCTGGCGCACTCGTTTTCGGCGCGGTCATTATCCAGTGCCAGCGGGCAGTCGAAATCATCCCGGAATGGCGAACAACCTGCGGATGCATCCCACGCCGTGCCTGGTGCGCAGGAAATGCCGCCGTATACCGGGCTATCCCTCGAAGCCTGGACTCGTCTCGAAGGTCTTTCCTACATCGAAGCCATTCTGACGCTGTCGATGCAACTCGCGGATGGGCTCGCACACGCTCACGCACGCGGCATTCTGCATCGCGATCTCAAGCCGGCGAACATTCTCTTCACCGACGAAGGCCGGCCCATGCTGCTGGACTTCAATCTTGCCGAAGACATGAACAGTCGTGGCACAGCCGATCGGGCCGCGGTGGGCGGCACACTCCCCTACATGTCGCCGGAGCATCTCGAAGCATTCGGTCGCAGCGGTCGGCTCGATGTCCGCAGCGATCTCTACAGCTTCGGCGTGATTCTGTTCGAACTCCTGACCGGGAGGCATCCTTTTCCATTGCGGAAGGGTCCGATTGCCGAGCGGTTGCTGCTGTTGCATCAGGATCGACTGCTGCTTCCGCCGTCTGTGCGGGAGTCGAATCCCGCGGTTTCGCCAGCCGTCGACGCGATGGTCCGCAAATGCCTCATGCCGAATCCGGATGATCGCTATCAGCAAGCCCTGGATCTGCGCGAAGACATCGAACTCCATCTGAATCATCAGCCGCTGAAGCACGGACCGAATCCTTCAAGGCATGAGCGCCTGCGAAAATGGATGAAGCGTCATCCCCGTTTGGCGTCCTCCGGTTCGGTGGCCGCGTTGGCCGCAGCGGTGATTCTCGCTCTGGGCATCAGCGCATGGTACATCCGCGACCAGTCGCGGAACTTTCAAGCTCGCAGCACCTTTACCGATCATCAGGCGGCGTTCGCTGATGCACAGTTGTTCCTTGACGATCGCCATCAGTCGCAAGCCGATCTCGACGGCGCTCTGAGCAAACTCCGCGGCGTGCTTGAACGCTACGG
Source organism: Limnoglobus sp. (assembly GCA_041736785.1). Taxonomy (GTDB): domain Bacteria; phylum Planctomycetota; class Planctomycetia; order Gemmatales; family Gemmataceae; genus JBGSSZ01. The sequence continues at coordinate 9,168 of JBGSSZ010000361.1, read as the reverse complement.
CCTCCGTGACAACACGGCGTCAGGCGACTGGCAGCAGTCGGTCAATGTCGCCAGGCTCGCTCCCGCCGATCGGGAGCGGATCCTTGCGGACGTGGGCGAAACCTATTATTTGATGTCCCAAATCGCGTACCTGAAAGCCGTGGCGTGCGATCATACCTCGCTGCGGAATGAGCGGATTCAGGAAGGCGAGAACTGGAACGCGCTGGCGAAGCACTACGCGGGCGACCGCCTCAAACGTGCCGTGAGCGAGCAGCGGGCGGCCTTCGCGGAGTTGGCAGGTGATGCAGCGACAGCGAAAGCCGCTCGCGAAGAAGCCGTCGCAACAGAAGTCGAGTCCGCCCGCGATATCTTCCTGCGTGGCATGCTGCACGCCCAGAAAAACCAGCACCGCGACGCGATCGCTCACCTCGAACGTTCAACACTGCTCGATCCACAGAACTTCTCGGCATGGTTCGTCCTCGGCACATCCTATCTGAATGCTGGGCAACCAGGTCGGGCTGAGGCCTGCTTCGGGGCCTGCCTGGCGATCCGCGACGATTTCATGCCTGCCTGGCTCAACCGAGGTCTGGCGTTCTCAAGTTCCAGGCGGTTTGCTCAGGCCATCGGTGACTTCGATCGCGTCATTTCGCTGGCACCGAACAACCCCGCAGGTTATCTCATCCGCGCCGAAGCGGAGGAGGCACTTGGGAAACACACCGAGGCCGAAGCCGACTACGGCCGAGCACTCGATACTGGCACCTCGGTGGTCCGTACTCTGCTTCAGCGTGCGTACTTCCGCGACCGTCGCGGGGATACCAAAGGAGCCGCCGCGGACCGGGCTCTTGCGATGAAAACTACGCCAACGGATGAACGCTGCTGGCAACTCCGAGCCGAGACGCGGTCCGACTCCGAACCTGAAGCCGCCTTGGCTGACATCGAGCAGGCACTCAAGCTCAATCCCTTTTCTGCGTCCGCACTGCAGATGAAAGCCTACCTCCTCGGCGAACGTCTGCAGCGACCGGCGGAAGCCATGACCACACTAAACCGCGGCATCGAGCTCCATCCGGAACACATCCAGTTGCGCTCCGGACGAGGTGTCCTGCTCGCCCGAAAGGGACTGCGGAAAGAGGCGCTGGCGGATGCGAAGATCTCCATCAGTCTCGATCGGAGCCCAGCCAATGCGTATCAGGTGGCCTGCATCCACGCGCTCTGCTCCAAGAATCACCCTGAAGACCAGAAGCTCGCCCTCGATTTGCTCTGGACTGCACTCAAGCCAGGATTCGGCCTCGATATCATTGACGGCGATCATGATCTCGACAGCCTGCGTGGGATGCCAGCGTTTAAACAACTGCTTGGAGAAGCAAAGGCTATCAACAAACCGCGAGAGTGAGCGAGTGCGATTCAGGAGTGAATTTCATGCGGAGTCCGATTGTGTTTTTGTTCTGATTTTCTATGTCGGTTGCGGTGTGGTTTCTCTGTTCCTCTCTACAACACGCCCGATCACCTCGCCCGAGGGTCCTGTGAAACCGATTCGCCCCCGCTTCAGCATTGAGCGACTCGAAGATCGCTGTAATCCGAGCCAATTCGGTCTACCGTGGCCGGATGGGAGCCATCTCACCCTCAGCTTCGTTCCCGATGGCACGGCGACTCCCAATGGGCTCAGCCGCTTGTATCAGACGCTGAGCCCGGTCGCACCTGCGCAATCATGGCAGAACGAGATCCTTCGTGCGTATCAGTCGTGGCTCGCCCCGGCGAACATCGATATCTCCATCGTCGAGGACAGCGGCCAACCGCTCGGCACGACGGGAGCTGTGCAAGGCGATGCCCGATTCGGGGACATCCGCATCGCTGCGGCACCTTTCGGCGGTAGTGACGAAATCGCGATCGGCTCTCCATTCAGCTGGACAGGCACTACACTCAGCGGTGACTTGATCCTCAATTCCGAAAAGCTGTTTGAAATTGGAACGGCATCGCCACTGGCGTTTGACATTTACTCCGTTGCCGTGCATGAGGCAGGACACTCGCTGGGTTTGGATCACTCCTCCGTACCCAACTCCGTGCTTAATGAGAGCTACCACGACGTCACTCAACTTGGTGCCGGCGATGTGGCAAACGTTCACAAGCTGTACGGCTTGCGGACTGCCGACGCGTTCGACGCAGTCAGCCCGAACAACACATCCGCGACAGCGGCTTGGATTCCAACCTACGGCCTGACCCAACTCCGTGCTCAGGGCGATCTCACGACGCCCGCCGATCTCGATTTCTACAAGTTCAACATCGGCATCGTGGGCAGTCTGACTCCGGTCGTCGTCCGCCTGCAAGCGAGTGATAGCAGCCTTCTGACTGCGAAATTAACAGTTCTCAATTCTTCGGGTTCCGTCGTTGCCAGCAAGACGGCACTGAGCCCGCATGGCAATGATCTGGCCATCCAGTTCAGCCCATCGCTGCTGGGCGGCACGTACACTGTCAAGGTTGAAAAAGCCGACGACACATTCAGCGTCGGCTCGTACACGCTGACTGTGGATCGCGGGTTGCTCGCTACCGTGCTGCCAATCGTCAACGGTGTGGTCTCGGTGCTCGACGCCGGCACCAACGATCTGCTGTCAAACGCGACCGCGCTGATTTCCAGCGATCCCAGTGGTCAGAGCAATCGATTCGATTTCTACTATGAAGGCAGCATCGAGACTCCTTCCGATCGCGACAGCTATCGCATCACCGTGCCGCCCTCCCCAACGGGCGATGCCACCAATCTCTACGCCATGGCCTGGGCTCGCGACGCGAATGGCGTGAACCCGCGCATTCGAGTGTTCGACGCGGCTCAGCAACCGGTCGCGTTTCTGCTGCTGACTAACGAAGCCGGGCTGATGTCCGTGAGCGTGCCGAATGTGCAACCGGGAGGTGCGTACTACATCCAAACGGCTTCGCAGGGTACCGGCTCAGGGCAGACCGGGCGCTACGCACTGGCGATCGATATCAACGCATCGACGGCACCGGAGTACGAGTCCCTGGCGTTCGGGACAGTGAATCCGGATTCGATTCGCAAAGTGTCGTTGAATATTGAAGAGAGCGGCCTGGTGCAGTTCTCATTAGGGTCGTCGGTCGCCGGGGCTGGTTTTCTGACCTTGACCGTTTGTGATGCCGCGGGTGCTCTCGTCTTCACGCTGAACGGCACATCGGAATCGCTGGCGCGGACGAATTCGCTATTTCTTGCAGCCGGTCAGTACACACTCGCCATCACCACGAGCGACACATCGACCCCACGGAACTACGACCTGCGGATGATGAAGCTCAGCGAACCGGTGGGCACGTACAAACCGAATTCCGCCGCACCGAGCAGCGAACAGACTTCGCCGAAGCCCGCTGAGACGGCTGCCCAAACCCCGCCGGCCCGCCCGCCACGGACCAAGGTCGATGACGCCTATTATTTCTAAACAAGCAACGCGTTGACTTCACAGCATTGCGAGCCGTGTAGTTGTGAAAGTCAGAATAGAGTGACTCGTCAGCGCACCTGTCCGCCGGCACGGGCCTTTGTGAGCAGGGCTTTCAGTTCCTTGACCTTCTCAGGCATTTCGGCGTACAGATTGGTTTTCTGGGACAGGTCCGCTTTCAGATTGTAAAGCTCGCCGGGTTGCGTGTTGGCCTTGTAGCCATTGGCTTTGTCAAATCCTGCGGGCACTCGAGTCACGCCGCCGGACTTGGCATCGATCAGCACCCAGTCGCCGTGGCGGAGGGCGTAGCCGTTCGCGTTGGTGTTGTGGACGAGTGTGTCGCGAGCGCTCTTCGCGGCTCCAGTGAAGAGTGGCAGTTGGTTGTAGCTGTCCTCAGCACATTTCGCAGGGATGTCGTGGCCCACGATCGCTGCGACCGTGGCATAGATGTCGATCTGACTCAGCAGGCCATCTGAGACGGCACCCGCGGGGATGACCTTGGGCCAGCGAGCCAAAAACGGCGTGCGGTGGCCGCCCTCCCAGAGATCGCGTTTCACGCCCCGCAACGGCCCCATGCTTCGGTGCTGGAACTTCGTCACCCGCGCATAGGCATAGTGCTCCGGGCCGTTGTCGGAAATGAAGATGACCAGCGTGTTATTTGCGAAGCCATGCTTTGCCAGTGCCGCGAGCACGGCACCGACCGTGGCATCGGTCTGCACCATGTAATCGCCATAGCCGTTCGCTTGCGATTTGCCGACGTAGTCCGCGGCCGGCACAATCGGGGCATGAGGCGACGTGAAGGGCAGATAGAGAAAGAACGGCTTGCTGGCCTTCTGCTCACCGATCCACTTCACCGCTCGCTCCGTGAGCGTCGGCATCACCGCTGTGAAATCCCAATTCGCGACCGATGGACCCGGGCGAGCCTCCCAAACACCCTCGGCCGTTTTACCAGGCAACTGTCGTGGTTGGGTCGGAGCCACCAGCACGCGATCATTCTCGAACCACGCATACGGCGGGAAGTTGGGGACATCGTCTCCGAAATAGTAATCGAACCCATGCGAGAGTGGGCCGCCGGGTATACGCTTGCTCCAGTCAAACGCATCCACAGCGAAGCCGGTGTCAGGATTGGCTTTGGCACCCGGCTTGCGTATCGCGGACCAGTCCCAGCCGAGGTGCCACTTGCCGATGCACGCAGTCCGGTAGCCCTTCGCCTTCAGCATCGACGGCATAGTCACGTGTTCGGCATCCAGCACCGGCGGGTCGAATGAATTGACGATTTTGTGAAACTTCCGCCAGTGATAACGACCGGTCAGCAGTGCATAGCGACTCGGCGTGCAGACGCCGGACGAACTGTGAGCATCCGTGCAGCGCATCCCCTCTTTCGCCAACTGATCCAGATGCGGCGTCGGGATTTTCGATTCGGGATTCTGCACACCGAGATCGCCGTAGCCCATGTCATCGGCGTAGAGGATCACAATGTTTGGCCGTGAAGGCACGGTCGGCCCGGCCGCCAACGCACTCCACGACACCAGCAGCAAAGTCAGCATCGAACCGGTCAGGCAACGCATTTTAAGTCTCCATCAGAGGAGATCATGCTATCTGATCAGCAATGCGGTACAATTCATGCCGCGGAGATGCTACAGAACTTCCTGCGACTTGAGGGCTTCGGATGGCTGTGCGAAAACCGGTCGATGTGGTGCGATATGCGGTCATTGGAGCGGGTTGGTTTGGCCAGGAGGCGGTGCTGCCGGCATTTAAGCGGGCCTCGGCCAACAGCACTCTCGCGGCAATCATATCCGGCGACCCCGCCAAACGCGAAGCCCTCTCCGCGGCCTACGGCGTCCCCAGCCATCCTTACATCGACATGGATCGCGTCTTCGCTCAGGACATCGACGCCATCTACATCGTCACGCCAAACACCGAGCACTTCGAGCCCGTGCAAATCGCGGCACGACACGGTGTGCATGTGCTGTGCGAGAAACCGCTCGCCGAGAACACGGCCGCGGCTCAGTTGATCCTCGACACCTGCAGCGCGGCTCAGGTCAAGCTTATGACCGCATACCGCCTGCACTTCGAGAAGGCCAACCTCACCGCGATCGAGCATGTTCAGGTTGGCAAGATCGGCGAACCGCGGCTGATGCTGGCGACCAACACACAGATGGTGAGCGACGCCGACAACACGCGACTCGACCCCGACCTTGCAGGGCATCCGCTGCTCGATCTTGGAGTCTACTGCATCAACGCGGCCCGCTATCTCTTTCGCGATGAACCGATCGAAGTGCTGGGCTACGACGCCGGCCGCCGTGGGAACAAATCGGGCGGTGTGCCCGATCTCGTCTGTGCGATGCTCAAGTTTTCCGACCAACGCATGGCCCAGTTTTCCTGCGGCTTTGGCCAGGCGAAAGTCTCCAACTTCCAGATCATCGGCACCCACGGTCACCTCCGCCTCAACCCGGCCTTCGCGTACATCGGCGAAAAAACTATCACACTCATCGCCGGCGACACCTCTGATGTCGAGACTTTTCCCGCCAGCGACCAGATCGCGGGGGAGATCGAATACTTCTCCGATTTCATCCTCCACGACACCACGCCCGGACCTGATGGCGATGAAGCGCTGATCGACATGCGGATCATGGATGCAATTCTGACGTCGATCCGTGATGGTCGCGCGGTGCCGCTGCCGCCTGCAGATGTGCAGCAACGGCCCGATCTCTCGCAGGTGAAAACGAAGAAGGCTAGTCGCAGGCCCAAGTTGGTGAAGGTCAAGCCGCCGACCAACGACTGACGCCGATCATGGCAGTGTCTTCCGCCATGCCAGTGCCGCGGCGGTGAGCCGCTTTGCAGTCTCAGCGTTCTCGGCGGCGACGTTCTTCGTCTCCAAATGATCGTGGCCCAGATCGTAAAGCTCGACGTGTGAGCCGTCGGCGTTCACGAGCAGCTTCCAATCCCCGTCACGGATGGCGACATTCGGACTACGGTGTTTCTTCTCCGTAGGGTATTTGAACGATGTGTCGTTGCGACCATATTCCCAATACAGCGGTTTGCTCCGCTCGGGTGTCTCACCGAGAAGCGCGGTCGCCAGATCTTCACCCGCGCCGCTGTAACCCGTCGGCAGTTTGGCTTCGCAGAGTGTCGCCAGCGACGGGAACAGATCGAGGGTGCTGATGACGGTCTTCGCGTTGACGACGCCGGCTTTTGCGTGACCCGGCCACCAGACAATCCACGACTCGCGAATACCGCCTTCGTAGAGGCTGAGCTTGGAACCGCGCAGTCCGCCGACGCGTTTCTGGCCAAAGGTCGGCAGTGCTCCATTGTCGCCGACGACGAACACCAGCGTGTTCGTGCCTTTCAAACCCTCTAGCAGGCGACCAATCTGACGATCCGTCTCGATCAATACGGCTTTGTAGTTGGCGATCCGCGGTCCGTCCTTCGCGGTCTTCGTCGCCGCGAGTTGGGCATCACTCGGCACATACGGCGTGTGAACATCATCGAGCCAGAGATTGACGAAGCACGGCTTCGATTTCTGTTTCCCAACGAACTCGATCGTCTGGTCAACCATCCATCGTGTGCGCTCATGCCGCGGCACTTGCTGCGGCTCGAGTTGATCCTGCGGTCCCCATGGCGTGGTCTTGCGACCGAGTTCGGCCGCAGGTTCGGGGCTTTCATAGGTGCCCAGCCCGAGGTCATAGCCATAGGCCTTGAACTTCGGCGCGTCGGTGACGTCGCGGCCGCCGCCGAGGTGCCACTTCCCGATGTGAGCCGTGGCGTAGCCGGCGTCGTGCAGCATCCGCGGCAGGCTGGGTGCGCCGGGGTCCAGGAAGTCGGCCATCCCGCAGGCTCGGTTACCCGCCTTCGATTGCAGAAAGCTTGTGATCTTCCAGCGGCCGGGGTCCTGCCCCGTCATCACGCCGCATCGCGAGGGCGAGCAGATCGGCGAGGCGACATAGCCCTGCGTGAAGCGGATGCCTTCCGCAGCCATCCGATCCATGCACGGCGTCTTTGCCAGGGTGTTGCCGTAGCATGACGGATCAGCCCAGCCCATGTCGTCGACAAAGACAAAGACCACATTCGGCCGTTCCACCGCAGCGAGCACACCCGCCGTCAGCACAAATGCAATCATCGCACGCATCACCGCACTCCAGACAGGTTCATGCATTGCACTGTATTGGCAATTGCTGGGATTCGGCCCGATCTCGATCACACCTCGTCGGAGCAGTTTCCGGTTCCCTCCGCAGCGACGAATGCCGTTTCGTGAAGGAGATCGAGGCCATCGAACTGTAACCTCAGCAGGCACCGCACTTCGCGGTGCCTGCGACTTTGTTATTAATCTTTCTTCGCCAAGTGCTTTTCAAACCAGCCCACAAGTGCAGGCACGACCACGTCGGCGTTCTGTTTCGCGCCAAAGCCGTGACCAGCACCTTTGATCGTGATCAGCTTGCTGGGAATTTTCGATTTCTCCAATGCTTCAATCATCGTGGTGCTGTGCGAGATCGGTACGAGCATATCCTTGTCGCCGTGGATCAGGAGCGTCGGTGGAGTTTTTTCGGTCACGTGCAACAGCGGGCTGAAATCCTTGGCCTTTGCGGGCTCAAAGGTCAGCGGCTTCATCGCGGGGTGGCTGCGAATCGACTCGGGTGGAGCCTTGACCCAATCGCGGAGATCGGTGGGAGGGAAAAGTGCCACCGCGGCGGCAATGCGGTCACTTTGCCGCAAGACTTTGTCTTTGGCTTTGGGGTCACCGTCGTCGGCAGTGGTGGCGAGGACGAGTGTGAGGTGACCGCCGGCGCTGCCGCCCCACACGCCAATGCGCTCAGCATCGATGCCGAATTCTTTGGCTTTCAGGTGAACGAAGCGGATGGCACGGCGACAGTCGGGCACAATCTCCGGAATGTTGTACTTGGGCGCGCTGCCGTGATAGATCAGGAAAACCGTGAAGCCCTTCTCCAGCAGCGGCTTGCAGAGCGGCATGCGCGTCTCCGGTTCCTGCCAGACTGAGTACCACCCGCCTGTCGGAATGAAGCAGACTGCCGCGCCGTTCGGTTGTGCCGGCTTGAGCACATCCATCGTCAGGGCCATGCCATCCTTGTGGCCGTAAACCACATCGCGGACGATGGGGATGTCCTGTGCTCCGAGCCGAGCTACGGAGCAAAGGACAGCGAGCAGGACGTAACGCATGGGGCAGTTCCGTGAGTGAAGGACTGAGATTCAGCGCCGTTCGCGGACCCAGGGGCGGAGCCGCTGCCCGAGTGCCCAGAGGCGGCTAATGACCAAGCCGCTGTCGGCGGTGAGGCGTGTGACAACACGGCGGTACCAGCGACCCAGACCCAGTGGCACGTCGCCGGGCAGGCAGGAACCGGCTGCGGTGCGGAGATGCTCCTTCGCCTCGGCGAACGCAGCGGCCTTGGCATCGGGACCGGCCTGCTGCACCATCACGAGTGACTCGGCCAGTGCGACGAGCAGACGCGTGCCGTCGGAGAGTCCGATCTTGTCGATGCCGGCGATCGACTGAGCCGCATCCGTCGTGCGACCTTCCGTCGCAGCGGCGAGTGCCAGCCAACCGAGAAATTCTGCCGGTGGCTCGCCGAGGTCCATCGACTCACGGCACACGACCAGGGCATCGTGGTCGCGGTCGAGTGCCCGGAGGGAATCGACGTAAGGCCGCAGCATCGCGGGCTCGACGCCTTCTCGCGGCTTCCAGTCGGAGAGCCAGTTCACGGCCAGGGCGTGCATGCCGCTCGCTGAGAGTGCGGCACCCGCCGCC